>CAZWCK010000016.1:0-16644 GCA_964632625.1 uncultured Oscillospiraceae bacterium | reverse complement strand
ATGTGTGGCACAGAAGGTTTATTTGGAGGGCGGTATAGGCTATGCAAAAAATGTGCTTGAAAAAGCTTTTGGAGTTCAACAGGGTACTGCACTACTAGAAAGAGTAACAAAAAGTCTTAGAACAAAAGCTTTTGAGTTTATACGAAAAGCAGATTACAAGAATCTGATGAATATGATTGTAAACGAACATCCGCAAACCATTGCTTTGATACTGTCATATGCAAGAGCTGATCAGGCATCTTCAATAATTTCAGAGCTTCCTAAGGAAATGAGAATAGATGTTGTGGAAAGAATAGCAAAGATGGACAGGACTTCTCCGGAAGTAATCAGACAGGTTGAGGTTATTTTGGAAAGAAAATTTGAATCAGTTGTTTCTGTGGATTTACTTGAGGTTGGAGGCATTAATTACATAGCCGAAATCATGAATAATATTGACAGAGGGACAGAAAAATATATATTCGATGAGCTTAGCAGAAAGGATCCTAAGCTATCAGAAGAAATCAGAAAGAGAATGTTTGTATTTGAAGATATTGTTATTCTTGATTCTATGGCAATCCAGAGATTTTTGCGAGATGTTGATACAAAAGATATGGCAATTGCGCTTAAGGGATCCAACAAGGATGTAAGCGAAATGATTTTCGCAAATATGTCAACTAGAATGGGAGAAACTGTAAAGAGTGAGATGGAATACTTACATAATTTGAGAGTAAGAGATGTAGAAGAAGCTCAGCAGAAAATAGTTGCAGTTATCAGAAGGTTAGAAGATGAAGGTGAAATTGTGATTATGAAGGGCGGAAAGGATGATATAATTGCCTAATATTGTGAAAGCTAGGCTAATTCAGGAGGTGGAACCTGAAGTGGAGCTTAAACCATTGTCAATGGAAGATGATGATTATGAAAACATAGCAGGGAGTCAGGGAAAGACAGACAATTTGCAAAAGACAGGTATACAAGGGAAACCAAATACTTGGCAATTAAAGAAACCAAATGAAGAATTCGACAATCTTATTCGGGTAGGAATGAAAAAAGTCGAAGATATTATAAGAAACGCTGAGAATAAGGCAGAACAAATAATGGTTAATGCAAGACGTGAAAGCGGATTATTGCAGCAACAATCTCAGGAACTAGGATATAGAGAGGGTTTCGACAAAGGATACTCTAAAGGTATGCAAAAATCAAAAGTGGAATTGCAAGGTGCCTTGGATGAAGTTTTGAAAATAGCGGATGCGATAATCGAGGAAAAAACAACAATGTTTCAAAGACAGGAACCAGAAATACTTAAAATCAGCCTTGAAGTAGCAAAAAAAATAATGAGACAACAGGTCGAAGTTAACAAGGATGCAATTCCAAAGATGATAGAAGAAATCATTAAGGAAAATGAGAAACCGGTTAAAGTTTACATTTCAGAATATAACAAAACCTTGCAGTTCATTGTTGACAAGGAAATGTATTGCAAAATTAAAGAATTATCTGATAATCTAAGGGTAATAGTGATAAAGGATGACGAACAGGATGAGTGTTTTCAAGATATTCTGAAGGTTGAAACAGAGTACGGAATGGTAGAGGCCAACATAGGAAGGCAATTAGAAAGTCTGAAAAACACATTGGATATTTGATACATTGTAGGCTTGAATTTATAAAAGGAGAAATGTTTTGTATGAACTCAGATAAATACATAAGAAAAATACAGAGGGCTGAGACTTACAGATATTTTGGCAAGATAGACAAAGTGGTGGGAATGATGATAGAATCCATTGGACCCGTGTGCAAGGTAGGAGATATTTGCAAAATATATGATAATAATTTTGCAAACTTTATCTATGCGGAGGTTGTAGGATTTAATGGAAACAGTGTTTTGCTGATGCCCTATGAAGAACCAGAGGGCATTGGGGTAGGCAATTTTGTCGAAACAACAAATTCCTGTTTGACAATTGATGTGTCAGATGATTTAATTGGAAGAGTAATAAGCGCAACAGGAACCCCAATAGATGGTGAAGGACCAATAGAAGGCGGCGTTAAATGCGAGGTACAGGCGGCTTGTTCGAACCCTTTATCAAGACCAAGAATCACAGATATACTTGAGTTTGGAATTAAGCCAATAGATGGACTACTGACAATAGGAAAAGGTCAGAGAATGGGTATATTTGCAGGAAGCGGTGTTGGAAAAAGTACTTTGATGGGTATGATTGCAAGAAACGTAAAAGCAGATGTAAACGTGATAGCACTTGTGGGAGAAAGAGGCCGTGAGGTAAGGGAGTTTATAGAAAAAGATTTAGGCGAGGAAGGCATGAAAAGATCAGTGCTTGTGGTAGCCACTTCCGATCAACCGGCAATGCAGAGAATGAAATGCGCACTTGCGGCAACAACTATTGCAGAATATTTCAAAGACCAAGGAAAAGATGTTCTTCTAATGATGGATTCACTCACAAGGTTTGCAATGGCACAAAGGGAAATAGGCCTTGCTACAGGAGAGCCACCTGTGGCAAGAGGGTATACACCTTCCATATATGCCATTATGCCAAAGCTACTTGAGAGAACAGGAAACTTTGAGACGGGGTCAATCACAGGAATCTACACAGTTCTGGTAGAGGGTGATGATGTAAACGAGCCCATTTCAGATACTGTGAGAGGTATCATCGATGGACATATCGTTCTTTCCAGAAAGATAGCGATGAGAAATCATTATCCTGCCATAGATATTCTTGGAAGTGTGAGCAGACTTATGAATGACATTGCGACAATAGAACAAAATCAAATCGCAGGAACAATGCGGAACATGATGTCTATACACGAAACTAACTATGATTTGATAAACATAGGCGCATATAAAAATGGGACAAATCCAGAGCTTGACGTGGCAATTAGCAAGATTAATGGTATAAATGCATTTCTTCAGCAAAAGGTGGATGAAAAGATGGAATTTAAAGACACGTTTAGTATGATGAAAAATGCAATCTCATAGAACAAACAATTACAGACAGTTAGATAGTAGTAAAATCTAATTACTAAGTAAAAATGTCAAAGAAGGAGATGCAATGTGAAAAAATTCACCTTCCAATTAGAAAAATTACTTAATTATAAAAATCAGGTTCTGGGATCAGAAATGATGGTTCTTGCAGAATTAAACGCAGAACTTTCAGAAGCATATCAGGAATTAGAGGAAATAAAAAACAAAATACAGGAATCCATAGAGGTGTTTGATGCAAAGATAAGAGAAAATAACAGTACTCCAATCACCTTTCAAATACATAAAACTTATCTTGAGGCAATTAGACAAAAACGAGAGATAAAGAGTTTAGAAATTGCTCAAATTGAGATAGAAATAGAGAAGCAAAGAGAAACAATAAAAAAGGCTAAAATTGAAACAAAATCCATCGAAAAAATCAAGGAAATAAAATATGATGACTATAAAAAAGAATGTCAGAAGAAATTTGAACAGGAAATCGAGGAATTTGTATCAACTTCAAGAGCCATAAATGAGTTATCTAAATAAATTTAGATATATATTGCACAGTTAATGAATATTGCAATTAAAATGAGTAAGATTACCAACTGGTGCAAAATAAAGAAGAAAGGAGGAAACTAAATAATGGATTTAAGCATGAATATGGCGATGCTTAGTTCTTTGACAGGAAAGGATGTCAGTGTTAGTAGTACTGGTACTGATAGTTATGGATCTCTCAAAGAACTAGGAGGGAGCAGTAGCTCAAGTGGTTTGTCATTTCAATCAATGCTTACAAATCTTATCAACAACAACTTAATAAATGGTGATAATCTAAGTCAGTTAAAGAAAATGATTAATCAAGATGTTTTACTTAACCAAAACATATTTAGTGATATGTTGATGAGTGAAAGTGGCACGATGGAAAAATTGACAGACATTAATCAACCTAAAGAAGATGGTAAAGACTTGGACTTGCTTGATTTGATACTTTGTATGAAGGGGCAGAATGTTACTGAAATTATCAGTGCCATACAAAGTGGTATGAATGTGAACATGGATTCAAAGCAATTGTTGCAGGAGCAGGGAAAAATGGTGCAAGGTTCTAGCCAAACGCAAAATGTTATTCAAGGAGTGCAGCAGAATTTTCAAAGCTCAAAAAATTCTCATACAACAGATTTGGGATTTGTACAGGCAAAAGGTGGTCAAACCGGTGAAGAAGAAGTTACATTGAAAAATTATGAACAGGCAGGAGAACAAGACAGTGTGTTGGGTAAAATTAAATCGGCAAATCTTGATAACCAAGTAAATGACTATAGCCCAGCAAACAAATTTGCAATCAACACTTCGGAAACTGATATGGCATTAGAAAATTCAGTTAATGTAACAAAAATGGCAAATACCATTAAGGAAGGCATAACACAAGATTCAGTGGAACAAAACGTTTCAAGTTGGAGTCAGTTGCAAGAAGAATCTGAAACAATGAAAAACAAAATCTCCGGGGAAAAAGAAAATAAAAAGCCGGAAAATGGTGGTATTACTGACTTGTCAAGTCAGATGTCAGACGTAAGAGGCAATACGGTGCAATCTTCGAGTAACATTGCAAAAGGAGTTGAACAAATTGAACCTTATAGTCAAATTGGCAAGGAAATAATGGCAAAGCTGGATCAAAAATTACCAATGGAGTTTAGAATGCAATTGCAGCCGGAAAATTTGGGGAAAATTGATGTATCCCTCAAAATGACAGATGGGAAACTGGTAATAGATATTATGGCAGCAAGCACACAAACCCAGACTTTGTTAGCAGGCCAGGTGGATAAGTTAATAAGCAGCCTTGGATTGCAGCATGTGCAGGTAGAAACTGTTCAAGTTAACCATAATCAATTGATTCAATCGGTTCCAAATTATCTTTCAGAAGCAGACGGGCAGCAACAGGATTACACACAAGGGAAGGGACAGCAGGATTTTCAGAGAAATTCCAATGCTAGTAAAAACCAGAGGAACATGTCTCCAACCGAAATAGAAAGTGCTAGAGAGGCAAGTATGCTTTTAGAAAAAATGAAGTATGAAACAGGAAGAATGAATTATGTTATTTAGGAGGTGAAAAATATGGCAGAAAGCAGCTATGATGCGATAAATAGTCTTAATGCAGGGAGAATTCAGGCAACTAGTAACAAAAATATTGCTGAGACTAAAAGTGGTTTAAGCAGCAAAAATCAATTGAAAATGGAGGACTTCCTCAATTTATTGGTAGCACAGTTGTCAAATCAGGATATGTACAACACAGTAGACAACACAGAGTATATGGCGCAGATGGCTCAATTTTCCGTATTACAGGGAGTCACAGATCTACAAAAATCGGTGGAAAACTTAAACGAGATAGCACTTTCGTCTTATAGCGTGAACATGATAGGAAAAGAAGCTGTGATAGCAAAAGAAAATGTCAATGGAGAAATTGAGAAGTTGGTAGGCATAATTGAAGGTGTTTCTTATTATGAAGGCGAAACAAAAGTAATGATAGACGGAAACCATTATTCATTAAGCAGAGTTATGGAAATCCATGATGAACCGAATTTGATCATACCTGGTGGAGGGGTTAAAGATGAATCCGGTGACGCAAAGGGTTCTTCTGAAACTGAAAAATAGTTAAAAGAGGTTGATAAGAATGACAAGCCAAATTAACAGATACAATTTACAAGACGCCTTTATCAGACAGGCGGACAGAATTCAGCCCACAACCAAACCAAATTCACAGAATCAAGGATCCTTGAAAAATGTCAATGGGGAATCCTTCCAACAAATACTGGATAAGCAACTTGCAAACAGCATTTCTTTTTCAAAGCATGCGGTAGCAAGAACAGAGCAGAGGAACATAGACATTACACAGAGCGACTTAGCAAAGCTGGGGAACGCTTGTGAAAAAGCAGGAGAAAAGGGGATAAAAGATGCCCTTATAGTTATGAATGATTCTGCATTTATTGTAAACACACCAAACAAGGTAGTGGTTACGGTAGTGGACAAAAACGAAATAAACAACAACATTTTTACAAATATTGATGGTGCCCTGTTTATATAGTGAAAAAATAATGGATTTTCACTGAATATAGCCGGACCTTTACGGAAGCTATGAAGACTTGTCCGATTGACAAGTTTCACCAAAAAAGCGGGCACGGAAAGGATTTTATATGTTAGCATCGATGTATTCAGCAGTATCAGGATTATCAGCTCATCAGACAAAGATGAACGTAATCGGTAATAATATTGCGAATGTAAACACTTATGGATTTAAATCAAGTAGAGCGACTTTTTCAGACGTATTTTATCAGACGATGAAAGCAGCATCAACAGGAGCAGGAGAAGCAGGGGGTTCAAACCCTACTCAGCTTGGATATGGTGCAAGAGTAGCTTCAATAGATGTTATTAATACAAGAGCAGGAAAAGCTACAACGGACAGAGCCTTAGACGTGTATATAGACGGTGACGGATATCTGCCTGTTCAGGATGCAGCAGGACTTACAAAGTTTACAAGAGTGGGAGTACTTGCCTTTGATGTAAAAGGCAATTTAGTTGATGGAAATGGAAACAAGGTTCTTGGTCTTGGATTTGACAGTACAACAGGTAAACCTGTGTTAGGGCAGGATGGAACAACTACAACTTCAAGTTTAAAAGCAATCAATATACCTCCTGAGGAATTGAAGAAATATTCAAGTATTTCTATCAGTCCAAATGGTGAAATAATGGCAATTAAAGAGGGAAATCCAAGGTTTGTAGCAGGTCAGACAAGTTGGATTAGCGGAGCTCAACCACTTTTAGAAACTTCAAAATTAAGTGGGTCAGTAAAGGTAACAGCCTCTACACCAAATGCCAATTTAAGTACAACCGGAATTCCAGCATCAACCGGAATAACGGCTGCTGTAGCAGCAAATCATGATATTTCAGGTCTTATGAAGGTTTCTTATGATGGAACTAAGTATACATTGAAGTATACTGACAGGGCAGGAAATGCACAAAGCGTTGATACAACAGACACAACGTCTCCATTAAGATTTTCAGTACCAACAACAGCAGGTGGTGGAGCAGTTGAAAATGTAACTATAACTTCTGCTACTTTACCAACTGTTCCGGGGCAGACTATGGATGCGGCGTATGTTGTTAGAAGTGATATGCAAATTAAAGTTCAAACTACTAACAAAGCAGGTGAAACTATAGAGATGACAGGAACATGGACACCGCCTACAGATATTAACACACCAAGTAATATTACATTAACAGGTGGAGGTGAAACCCTTACATTAATTGGAGACACAAAAGGAATAAGTAAAATGACAACAAGTGATTTTACTGCTATGACAAGTTCTGCAAATGCATTGATTGGTAATGTTGGCCCTGGTGATGGTGTGCCTAAAAAAGTAGCACATCTTGCAACTGCGAGCTTTTCCAATCAGGATGGCCTTGTGCAGGACGGACAGGGATATACAAAGGAAAGTGTTAACTCAGGTGCAGCGACAATAACTGTACCTGGAAGTGGATCAACGGGTTCAACCATAGCAGGAGCACTTGAAATGTCTAATGTTGACCTTTCAAGAGAGTTTACTGATATGATCATTACACAGAGAGGGTTCCAGGCAAATACCAGGATGATCACAGTATCAGATGAAATGCTTCAGGAGCTTGTAAGCATGAAGAGATAAAAAAATTAATAATTAGATAATAATATGCGTTTTGGCGGGATTTAATATATTCCGCCGAGACGCAAATTTTAAAAATCCAAAAATTTAAATGAAAGGGAGCATAAGAGATGATTACACTTACAAAATTAAATAAAAATAAAGTAGAAACTTTTATCTTGAACAGTGAGTTGATTGAAACTATTGAAGAAAAGCCGGATACTACAATCAGACTTATAAATGGTAAACATTTTGTAGTATCTGAAAGTGCTGCTGAAGTTATTCAGAAAGTAATGCAATTTAAGAGAAGCATATACAGATAGAAATATATATAACAGAAACAATAAAATAAGATTATGGCATTCATTGCAGAACAAATCAAGATAATAACAAAGATATACATAAGGCTTGTTATTACCAATAAACGTTACAGGAGTATTATCTATGGAAATTACAACAATAATAGGGTTTGTGGCAGCTATAGCAGCTGTACTATTTGGAATATCTATTGATGAAACCGGGATAAATTTTGCTAACATTATGAACTTTGTAGATCCTACCAGTATATTTATTGTTGTAGGTGGTACGGCATTTACATTATTAGCTGCATTCCCGTTTAAGGTTTTTAAGAAAATTCCGAAGCATTTAAAAATGATATTAAGCAAGGGCGAAACAAATTCTTTGGAATATGTTGAAATCATTACAGAACTCTCAAGAGAGGCTAGAAAAAAAGGATTACTTGCACTAGAGGATAAGGCAAATGCTTTTGATGACCAGTTCTTGAAGGACAGCGTATTGTTGATAGTGGATGCAATAGAGCCTGACAAGTTAAAGATGTGGTTTGCACAAAAATTGGAATATGCGGCAAGACGAAACGATGAGGAACGAAAATTTTATGAGGTTGGAGCGGCACTGGCACCGGCTTTTGGTATGCTTGGAACACTAATAGGACTTATTAATATGCTAGCATCCATGAGTCTGGAGGGTGGTGCTGAATCGTTAGGCTCATCAATGGCAGTAGCCCTGATTACAACTTTCTACGGTTCGATGATGGCCAATGTATTTTTTACGCCAATAGCAAACAAATTGGAAATAGTTCAAGAAAAGGACATGCTTTTGAAGGAAATGATAATAGAAGGTGTTATTTCAATAAAGGAAGGTGAAAATCCTAAATACATTCAGGAAAAATTAATGAACTTTATTGAGCTGGAAGGCAAGGAAACTGTCAGAGGAGATGATGACGACGAGCAAGGCAGCGTAAAGAATAAGGGCAAGAAAAAAGGTAAGAAGGGTCAAGAATAGGGGTAACTGAAATGGCAGGAAGAAAACCAAAGAAACCTGTAAATAAAGATGCGTGGTTGGCAACATATGGTGATATGATTACTTTGATTTTGGTATTTTTTGTATTGTTATACTCAATGTCCACTTTAGATCAAGAGAAATATAGACTTTTGGTAAAAGCTTTTTCGGCTAATCCCGAGACGTTGGAACAGATTGCTCTTGAGGAAAGTCTTGAAAAGGGAGAATACATGGATACAAAGCCCGGTGCCCAAACGGGCGCAGGTGAGTTTGAACATACTGTTGGGGGAAATGATGCAGAAAAACAGGTAGAAGATTTGCAAGAACTTTATGAATATTTAAAGCAATATGTAGAACAAAATCAACTTCAGGATTCTATGCAGGTAGCACAGGGAGATGATATGGTATATATAAGGTTCATGTCAACCTTGTTCTTTGAACCGGATAGAGCTGTTTTGAAATCGGGAGGGACAGATATTCTTGACAAGGTAGGCATTGCACTCCATGACGTAGAACCAACCGTTGCAGTTATCCGAATAGATGGGCATACAGCAGAATCATCAGGAAGCATTATAGATGACAGGGATTTGTCTACAGAAAGAGCAAACGTAGTGTTAAAATATTTGGAAAGAAACTATATAGAAGACTCATCAAAGCTGGTTGCCGGTGGTTATGGGAGGTATAGACCAATAGCTCCAAATGACACAGAAGAAAACATGGCCCAAAACAGGAGAGTTGAAATTTTAATTTCAAAATCCGATCAGCTAAAAGAAGAATTAGATAAGATATACGAAAAAGATAAGGAAGCCAATGAAAAGGAAGTAACAGACAGCAAATCTAAAGAGTAGGAGAAAGTATCATGGCAGAAATTCTTTCACAGAATCAGATTGATATGCTCCTTAGCAGCTTAACAGGTGCAGGAGGTGCAGAAGCGGCAGTTGCTTCGGAATCTGAAAAGGGTGTATTAACAGGGAAAAAAGTAAAAGAATATGACTTCAGAAGTCCAAAACTATTTACTAGAGAGCAATTAAAACTGTTGTATAGCATTTATGAGAACTATTCAAGAATTATATCATCAAATATAACAGGATTATTACAGACATACTGTTTGGTAGAAATAGTTGAAGTAGAAGAACAGCAATATTATGAATTTAATAATGCACTTCCGGATTCTGTTCTTGTGGGCCTTGTTGATTTTGATGTAAAAGATGATGAATTGGAAGAAAATCTGGTGATGATGGAGATGTCAAAAGACATAGGTTTTGCTGCTATTGACAGATTTTTGGGAGGCACGGGAACGCCCGTGGAGGTGGATAGAGAATATACTGAAATAGAAATAAGCTTACTTGAGCATTTTTATAAGAGTTCAGTATCGCTTATGAAAAATGTGTGGGCAGATCATTTGGATATAGCTCCAAAGCTATTGAAGATAGAGACGAACTCGAGGATACTTCAAGGTATAAGTGCCGACGAAAATGTTGTACTAGTTGTAATGAGTATATTAATAAATGAAACTCAAGGGAAGATAACCTTATGTATACCATCTTCTACGTTGGTAACTATGTTTAAGAAGAAGGATGGACAAAGGAAAAATTTAAGACGTACGGATCAACTTACAGATGCTCAGAGAAAAGCAGGAATATTAAGCCAGATAAATAAAACAGATTTGGAGATAAAAGGTGTTTTAGGAACGGTGGATGTGTTATCCCAAGACATATATGAATTAGATGTAGGCGATGTGATTAAGCTAAACAAGTTAGGAAATGCCCCTGTTGAAATACTAATTGAAAATATGCCGTGGTTCAAGGGCAAACTTGGAGTATATAACAAAAAGAAAGCAATAGAAATTACAGAAGTGTATAAGAGAGGAAGTGAACCCACAATATGACCAATACATACGAAAACAATCTGACGGACATGGAGAAGGACGTCATAGGTGAAGTGATGAATATTAGTATGGGTTCGGCGGCAACAGCGTTGTCTACCGTACTAGATAAAAAGGTAAATATTACAACTCCAAGAATTGATTGTGTGCATATAGATGATTTTGAGTTTTCATATCTAGAGCCTGTGAAGGGAGTAATAATTAATTTCGTAGAAGGAATAGATGGTGCAAATGTATTATTACTTAAGGAAGAAGACTTAAAGAGAATGATTTGCCATCTTCTATCTATAGATATGACTGATGAATTTGAATTTGATGAGATTAGCACAAGTGCCATATGTGAAATAATGAATCAAATGATGGGTTCTGCAGCAAGTGCGCTTGCAACTTTTTTGGGGAGGCCTATCAATATCTCTCCACCGGAAATTCTTGACGAGGTAAATGAAAAGGATATTAGAGAAATTTTCTCTATAAAATCCGATTATATAGCAAGTATTAAATTTGATTTAATAATTGATGGTATGGTGGAAAGTGAGTTTATCAGTGCTTTGGAACTGAAACTTTCAAAGGAAATTGTCCAGATGACCATGGGTGTAAATGAAGTTTTAGATGAACCGCAGCAAGAGCAACCGATACCACCGCAAATGCAAGAACCGGTTCAGCAAGTACAGCAGCAACCGGCACAACCGCAGATGCAGCAACCGATACCACCGCAAATGCAAGAACCGGTTCAGCAAGTACAGCAGCAACCGGCACAACCGCAGATACAGCAGTCGGCACAACCACAGATACAGCAGCCGGCACAACCGCAGATACAGCAGCCGGCACAACCGCAGATGCAGCCGCCTCCGTATTATGATCCAAATTATGTGCAGCAACAGATGCAGCCGCCTCCGTATTATGATCCAAATTATATGCAGCCGTCTATGCAACAAGGATATTACCAACAACCGATGCAACAACAGATGCGTCAGCCATCTGTGAATGCAAAGCCGTATACTTACAAGGAACTTGCAGATGGAAATTTGATAGAGGGCGTGGATTGCAATAATCTGGATTTGATTATGTCCGTTCCTATTCAATTAACTGTTGAGCTTGGGAGAACTAAGAAGAAGATAAAAGATATTGTGGACTTATATCAGGGAAATATAGTTGAGCTTGATAAGCAGGCAGGGGACCAGGTTGACATTATGGCCAACGGTAGGTTGATTGCCAAAGGGGACGTAGTAGTAGTGGATGATAATTACAGTGTGAGGATCACCGAAATTATTAAGAGTAAGGAAATCTTACAACATGAATAATATATTAATAGTATTAATTATGTATACAATTAATATTTATATATAAAAAGATTTTTTACAAGAAAGGAAAAAGACATGAGTAAAATACTAATTGTTGATGATGCAGCTTTTATGAGAATGATGGTAAAGGATAACTTGAAGAAAGCAGGTTACTCTGAATTTATTGAAGCTGGTAATGGGGAGGAAGCAATTACTGCTTACAATGAGAACAAACCTGATTTGGTTCTGTTGGATATCACTATGCCGATTATGGATGGAATTCAGGCATTAGGAGCAATAAAGCAGGAAAATCCTAATGCAAAAGTTGTTATGTGTTCTGCGATGGGCCAGGAAGCCATGGTAGTGGAAGCAATTAAGCTTGGAGCTCTAGACTTTATAGTTAAACCTTTTAAGCCTGATAGACTTGTGCAGACTGTCAGGAGTGTATTAGGCGAATAGTGGAGGAAATCAAGTGTACAAAGAAGTTATTTCTATGCTCCTTGCATTGTTGGCAACAGCGGGCGTTATTGTTTTGACATATTATGCAACTAAATGGTATGCAAAACGATTCAACGTAGTTGCGGGAAGCAAACATATAAAGGTGATTGATAGATTAATAGTTGGCAAAACAGCTTCTATAGTAATAATTGAAGTTTCTGGAATCCAATATATGGTTGGTGTAAGCGATGGAAGTGTAAGAATAATGAAGGAACTTGACATTCCCGTACCACCTGAAAGTATTCAGCTTTTGAATCAGCAAAGTTTTATTAAAGCATTTAAATCAGTAATACATAAGGAAAAAATTGATGAATAGGATGAACATTATAGCAAAACCCAAATTAAAACCAAATAAGCTAATGACTATGTTAGGTATAGTCTGGATACTTGTAAATGCTCAGATTGTTTTTACATATGCAGAAAGCGCAGTTGAAGTAGCAATAAATGGTGAGGGATCAGACGTAGTAAGGATTATTGTTATTATGACTATGTTAGCTGTTGCTCCTTTTATGCTACTGATGATGACATGTTTTACAAGAATTATTATTGTGTTTTCTCTTTTGAGACATGCCATGGGACTCCAACAGACTCCACCAAATCAAGTGCTTATAGGGCTTGCGTTATTTATAACATTTTTTATCATGAATCCGGTACTTACTGAAATAAATGAGACTGCCTTGAAGCCTTATAATGATGGTACAATCGAGACTCAGCAATTTTTGGACAAGGCAACGGTTCCACTTAAAGGATTTATGTTAAAGCAAACTGCACCGGAAAGTGTGGATCTTTTTAAAGGTTTGTCCAAAGATGATGAAATAAGAAAAATGGAGGGTATGGATTTACCTATGCATATCGTAATACCATCTTTTATTACAAGCGAATTAAAAAGAGCTTTTTTAGCAGGATTTTTGATATTTATACCGTTTCTTGTAATAGATATGGTGGTGGCGAGTACCCTTATGTCCATGGGTATGATAATGTTGCCCCCGGTAATGATATCAATGCCGTTTAAGATTATGCTATTTGTAGTCGTTGACGGGTGGGGCTTATTAATTAAAACACTGGTTATGACTTACAACTGATGGAGGACTAAATGGGAACTATAGAATTAATGGGAATCTTTAGGGATGCTATACTTACAGCTTTTAAGATAGCTGCACCAATTTTGATAGTCAGCCTCATAGTAGGTTTGATTATAGCTATATTTCAGGCAGCCACCTCCATAAATGAGCAGACGTTGACTTTTGTTCCAAAGCTAATTGCAATAAGTGTGATTTTGGTACTTGCAGGAAGTTGGATGCTAGAGGAAACGGTAGCTTTGTTTTATAGAATTTTTGAATTTATTGCAATGAATGTGTGAAATGACTTATGGTTTATGATGTAAATCAGTATATGATATTTTTATTTGTGGCTTGTAGAATGTCTGGGTTGATATTTTTTAATCCGATATTTGGCAGGCAAAGCATACCTATGGTGTTAAAAATTGGTCTTGCAATGGCACTTGCTATTAATGCAAGTTATTCTATTGGAGATGTGTATGTTGCGGATTATGGCGTTATAGAACTAATACTTTCTATGGCAAAGGAATTTGCCATAGGGTTTGCCATAGGATATGTGCTTTATGTGTTTTTAGGAATTTTTCATGTGAGTGGATTTTTGGCTGATATGCAGATGGGATTTGGAATGGCACTTATGTATGATCCTGCCAGCAATTCCCAGATCTCAATTTCTGGTAATATACTAACCATCATGTTTACATTACTTTTTTTAATTACTAATAGCCACTTGACATTGATGGCTGTGGTCACTCAGTCATTTGCGGTGGTACCGGTGGGAATAAAGGTATTGTCAACAGATGCGGAGGTATTTGCAATAGAGCTTTTTGGATACATGCTTGTATATGCCCTTCAACTGGCATTGCCCCTTATAGTAGTGGAAATAATAACAGAAGTTGCAGTTGGAATAATGATGAAAATGGTACCGAATATTAATGTGTTTGTTGTAAACATGCAGTTAAAAATGCTTATTGGATTTGTTATAATTCTTACCTTGGTACCAGCATTTGTAAGCTTTCTTTCAAAGTTAAATTCCATAATGCTCGAATCTATACAAGATATGATAATGTTTCTTGTATAGAAAATCAGGCAGTAGGCCAGGTAGGGGAAACCTGTCCGCAGTATTGAAAAAAGAGGTGAGAAGGCTTGGCTGAATCGAACAAAACCGAAAGAGCCACCCCCAAAAAGCGGCAGGACGAGCGAAAGAAAGGTAATGTATTTCAAAGTAAGGATGCTATATCTGTTGTGGTAATTCTGGTAAGCTTTATACTTGTTTCAAAACTATGTGTTTTTATCTCTATGGAGATAAAGCTATTGTTTATGAACCAGATGAGAAGAGTGGAGACGATAACTGAATTGACTATTCCCATGGTTGGACAAGTCACAAGAGATATGATATTTACAATATTTGTTTGTACAATACCAATTCTGCTTATAATTTGTTTTACGGTAATAATTATGTCAGGAGTGCAAACAAAATTTTTAATAACACCAGAGGTTTTGAAACCTAAGTTCAGTAGGATAGACATAATAAGCGGAATGAAAAGATTTATTTCAGTTAAATCCACAGTTAATCTGATTAAGTCGATTTTGAAGGTTATGGTTGTGCTTCTTCTTATATATTCCAGCTTAAAGGGTTTGTTGGCGTTGACACCAGATATGCTTACAGCAACCCTGTCAGATAATATTACATTCATGGTAGATAAGATTATGTCAATGACATATAAAATCTGTCTGTTGTTTGTAGGAATATCAATTATTGACTGGTCATATGAAAAGTATGACTATGAGAAAAAACTGAAAATGACAAAGCAAGAGATAAAGGATGAGTATAAGCAAACTGAAGGAGATCCGTTTATTAAAGGAAAGAGAAGGGAAAGACAGCGTAAGTTGAGCATGAATCGAATGATACAACAGGTTCCCCAAGCAGATGTAATTATCAGAAACCCTACACATTTTGCTATTGCCCTTAAATATGACATTGATAAAGATCAAGCACCGATAGTACTTGCAAAGGGTCAAGACTTGATAGCAAAGCGCATTATCGAAGTTGCGGAAAAACACAATATTTTGATGAAAGAAAACAAACCACTGGCTAGAAGTCTCTATGAAGCCGTGGACGTTAATGAATACATACCGGTTGAATTCTTCAATGCAGTGGCGGAAGTGATGGCATGGGTTTATAAGGCAAAGAAGGATAAGAAACCATATTGATGAAGGTAAAAAATGAAATTATTGAAAAATGCAGTAGTAATATTTGTAATAGCAATAGTAGCATTGATCATAATACCTCTGCCCACATTTTTTCTGGACTTTATGTTCATTGTGAGCATCGCGGTATCTATGATAATATTGTTGACAACAATGTACATCAAAAGTCCATTGGAGTTTTCCATATTTCCATCATTGCTGCTTATTACTACATTACTTAGACTATCATTAAACATATCCTCCACTAGGCTTATTTTGTCAGAAGGTGGGCAGGCTGGTCAGGTCATTGAAACCTTCGGCAGTTTTGTTTTGAGAGGAAACGCCGTAGTGGGATTTATAGTTTTCCTAATTATTATAGTAGTCCAGTTTGTCGTAATAACAAAGGGAACAGAAAGAATTGCAGAAGTTTCAGCCAGATTTACTTTGGATGCTATGCCGGGTAAGCAGATGGCAATAGATGCAGACCTTTCCTCAGGGCTTATAAACGAAGAGGAGGCAAGACACAGAAGAGACGTTATTCAAAGAGAAGCAGAATTCTACGGAGCCATGGATGGTGCTACAAAGCTTGTAAAAGGCGATGCAATAGCATCAATCATTATAGCAGCAATTAATTTGATAGGAGGCTCTGTCATAGGTATGGTTCAGGGAACCATGGGATTTTCAGAGGTACTGACGGTATACACTATTGCTACAGTGGGTGATGGATTAGTCAGTCAGCTTCCGGCACTTATGATATCAACAGCGACAGGAATGATTGTTACAAGAGCGGCTTCAGAAGGTAACTTGAATGAGGATGTTTCAAAGCAGT
>CAZWCK010000015.1:0-16678 GCA_964632625.1 uncultured Oscillospiraceae bacterium | reverse complement strand
GTTGAATGGCGTATAATATATGTATAGATAGTATGTAAAGAATGAGTTGGAGGAAGAGAGATGAATACTATGATAGGTGCACGTATTCGTGAACTGAGAGAGGCAAGAAAAATTAAACAGGAGGAACTGGCAAACTTTCTTGGATATAGTAGGCAACGTTTGGCCAGAATGGAAAACGGTGAATCTGACATTTCTTATGATGCAATTTGCAAGGTGTCGGATTTTTTAGGAATAAATACAGCAGAGATTACTAAAGTTGCTACGAAAAAAGAAAGCTTGACAATGATGTTTCGACAGGAGGGTAACGAGATAGATGAACAGTGTGAAAAGTTATTTGAAATGCTTGATTTAGTTTATGCACATAAAAAGATTTATAACAAAACAAGAGGAGAAATGTAATATGGCAATTTCACATTATAATATCGCAATAAAGGCAAATCAGCTTAGAGATAACATGACTTTGGGAGCAATGGGAATTGTGGATATTTTTAAATTACTAGAAAGTAGAGGTTATAAAATTTTCAGATACCCTTTGGGCAAGGATACTATCTTAGGTGCCTCTGCGCTCTATGGAAATGATAAGGTAATTATTACAAATTCTTCATATATTTTGGCGAGAGAAATTTTTACGGTTGCACATGAATTAGGACACCATGAACTGCATTTGTGCAGTGGAAAAAGTGGCATTATCGATACTGAAAAGGATATTGATAATGATGAAAAGAATATCGAAAGTGAGGCGAATTATTTTGCTGCAACATTCCTAATGCCAAAGCATTTGCTATGCAGGTATGTGGATGAAGTTTTAAAGAAACCTGATGGAAATTTTTTGACTGGTTTGGACATAGCAAGAATCCAAAGTGAATTTAATGTTAGTTTTGAGGCTGCAATTGAAAGACTGCGCGCAGTAAACATTATTTGTTTGAATAAAAAAATGGAATTAAGGGAGGAAAAAGTTGAAAAAACTGCCAGAACTCTGATAAAATCTATTTCCGGAAACGAGAATCTATTAATGACCAGTAATGCAAAGAGTTTGCCGGCAGAGTATTTAGACATGGTAATTAGTAATTATGAAAACAAGTTAGTACCGGATAAAAGTGTAGAGAAAATAATGAAGTATTTTGAAATTGAATATATTAAAGATGATCACGAGAATGTTGTTTTGGAAGAACGAAAAACACGTGGAGGCAGATAAATAATGAGAGCGTCCTTAGATACGAATGTTATTATTCATTTATATGAAGCTGAACTGCAGAATATCTTGTTTATGCGATTTGATGAAATTTATGTATATGAGCATATTATTTTTATTGAATTAAAAAACCACGCAAGTCAAAAGATTATGCAAAACGTTTTACAAGATATTGAATTGGGTAAAATCGCACTGGTTACCAAAGCAGATTTGATTGAAAAAGGTTGTTGGTATATTTTTGATGAATATGTAAGAGAAAATCGATTGATTTATGAGTATGGAGATCTAGGGGAAGTGTATGCGATTGCTTTGGCTACACGTATAAATTTGCCCGAAGAACTGTGGTGCTTGAGGAACTTTAAGGATATCTCAGGGGCTTTTAGACACCTCGGGGGTTTTAGTTATAACGTACGTGAGCATTTATCCTAAATCTAATAATTATTGCTTGCTCACGTATAAATTTTGCTTCCAAAATTATATATTTAATGGGTTTGGGTACTTTTTTTGTTTATTTAGTCACAAATTATACTAATTTTAATAATTATTGTGCGTGCACGTATAAAAACCACCTTAAATTTATACATGGGAGGCGGAAAAGTAGGCAAATTATGATAACTGCCTCTGAAAATACCACCCCAAACCATCTCAACCAAGTAAAACTAGCAAAAAACCAAGATAAACCTGCAAACCCCCATAAAATACCGGTATTTTTTATACGTGGGACGACGAAAAAGCACGGAATTGTGATAAATCAAGTCAAATCCCCGCCAAGGAGGCCCAAAATTTTAGGATTGACGCACAGATATTTATTCATCCTCGATATTCCGGATATATTTAACCGGTTTTATCACAAAGTGGTTGCTTCCATAAGCTACACGTATAAATTTTGCTTGAAAAACTCTGGAATTTGGAGATTTCGGGCACTTTTGGTGCATGGTTAGCGGTGAATTATCACAATCCGTATGGTGTTTGTGCACCCACGTATAAAAATAGCCTTAAATTTATACGTGGGAGGTTGAATAATAGGCAAATTGTGATAATCGACCCCGTAAACACCACCCAAACCAAGCAAAACCTACGAAAACCGGCAAAATATCGGCATTATTTATACGTGGAATGGCGAAAAAGCACGAAATTGTTATAAATCAAGGCAAACCTCTCCAAAGAAGCCCCAAAATAAAGTCCCAAAGAAGCTCGAAGTAAAGTCCCAAAGAAGTCCCAAAATAAAGGAAATAGGAATTTGCAGTCCGCAGCTAATTTAAAGTAAAGCAAATAAGAATTGTCGTCAATTTAAAAAAAATTCGTAATTTCTATTGGAATCACAACAAAAATATGATAATATCAAAGGAAACACAAAGGAATACTTCCAAAACCATCACAAGCAGATAACATCTCAAAACCATTACAAATGGATAACACAAACCATTACAAGGAGATAAATTCAAAATGATTATAACCGAGAAATTGTTGAAACCGGTTTCTGAGACAACATACCTTACTGCGGAGAATGTGAAAAGATACAGAACAATTCTTCGCTTTTTTTATATGCAATACGAAAAAATTCAATACTGGATGAATCAGGATGAAATTTATGAAGAAATGAGGTCTCATGCTGAATTTGCCGATTATACAATGGAGCAGTGCCGGCAGGATCTGAATTCTCTTGTTGGCTGGAATAACTTGATGCCAATACAGGATACCAAAAAAGTCACTTCTGTTGATGCCTTCAAGAACAGACAGTTTAGATATCAGCTTACCGAATATACCGTTGAAATAGAGAGAATGGTTATCAAGCTAGAGAATATTTTTGTGGAAGGAGCTTCACTTGAGCCTACACTTCTTGAAAGAATAAAGATAGAACTCGCAAAAATAGAAGAGATTTCAAGGCAAAATGCGGCAAGTGCCTATACATGGTGGAACAGCCTAAACAACGATTTCATACGTCTTAATCAGAATTATCAGGATTACATGCGCCAGCTTAGCAGTGCAAAGGCGGAGGAACTTATGAAAACCAAGGAATTTCTGGTCTTTAAGGACAAGCTTATAGAGTATCTCAGAAGCTTTGTAAAGGGTTTGCAGATGAATACCCCTGTAATAGAAAGTCAGATAATAATGGTTGAAGAAGACACTTTGAATAGAATTTTTAAAAGTGTTTTGGAATATGAGATGTCAATTCCAAGAATAGAAATTCAGGTTGAAGAAAAGGATATTCGGGAAAAAATTTGGGGAAGATGGGTCAGCCTGAAGAATTGGTTTGTAGGAGAAAAAGGCGGAGAAAGCGAGGCTTCCCGTCTCTTTGACATGACAAACGAGAGCATTAGAAAAATTACAAGATATGCGACCCAGATAAGTGAACAGCTTATAGGTGGGGCAAATAGGAAAGAAGAATACAAACAGCTTGCAGGGATTTTTGCAGCATGTGGAAGTATAAAAGAGGCGCATAAGCTGTCGGCAGTGGTCTTTGGTGTTGAAAAACCTTTACATTTAAAGGGTGAATTTACAAGAAACACGGATAGCATCAATAGTAGTGTATATGATGAAGAACCTTGCTATTACAGTTTGGTGCCAAGAATAAGGGGGGCAAGAGAAACTTTTGAAAGAAGCTTTATCAGGGATTTTTCAGAGGAAAAGGCAACTATGAAAAAGTTGGCTATGGAAAAAATAAAGGCAGAGGCTGAAATGGTAAATCGCCATATTGAAAATGGTCGTTTGGATTTCAGTAAACTTTCAATTATTGAGCCAACCACAAGAAATGTAATGCTCAGGTGGCTTTCTAAGGCTTTGGAAAATCCCAAGAGTACGGCAAAGACCGATGAAGGCGTGAAGTATGTGATAATAAATAGGGAAGAGACTGAAATTTGCAAGGTGAGGTGTCTGGACGGGGAATTTGAGATGCCGGCATTTGTGATTGAATTTGAAGATTGTCAAAAGGAAGAAGTAGGGGAACAGCAATAAATGAATACATTTGAAGAGTTGATGAACACCAGATGGATTATTAAGTCCAAGGAAAAGGAAAAGTATTACAAGATAAAGGATGAGCTTCCTCAGCTTAAGCAATTTATTACCGAGAAGTTAGGATACAGGATTATTGCAAATCCATATACTATTAAGCTTGAAAAAATGCCAGGGGAACCCAAGGCTTGGATGGGAATTTCGGATTTTACTGATCCTGAGGATTATAGCCTTCTTTGTTTGGTACTAATGTTTCTTGAAGACAAGGAAATTGAAGAGCAGTTTGTACTTTCTCAGCTAACGGAATACGTTGGCGGACTGCATCAGGGTGGAATGGACTGGACAGTTTTTGCAAATAGGAGGAAGCTTGTTAGGGTTATAAAATTTTGCTTGAAAAATAGTCTCATAATAGTTGATGAGGGTAATGAAGACGAGTTTTCTCAGAGTATTGAGACAGAGGCTTTGTTTGAGAATACAGGACTTTCCCGATATTTTATGAGAACCTTTGGACGTGACATCGGAAGCTATTGCAAGCCGGAGGACTTTTATTCCGAGGAATGGGTGGATATGGACGAGGATCGTGGAGTTGTAAGGAGGCAGAGGGTGTATAGGAAACTTCTTTTGTCTCTTGGTGTGTACAAATCCGATCAAAACGACGAGGATTTTATTTATATAAGAAATTATAGGAATTTAATAGAGGGTGATTTTGAAAAGCTTACAGATTGTAGCTTGCAGGTGCACAAAGGAAGTGCTTATTTGATAATAGGGGAAGACGGGGAACTTGGAAAGGTTTTTCCTGGAGCAAATAGTATTTCGGATGGGATTTTGTTGTTGAATTCAATGATTGAAGAGCAGATAAAAGGCGGTAAGTTAAAGCCAAAAGCAAATGAAAGCATAAATATTTCCTTTGTAGAAATGAAAAATTTAGCTGATGCCTGTCATGAGAGGTATCGCGAAAATTTTGCAAAGCAATATAGAGAAATGGAAAAGGATGAGTTCACGGAACTTTTGATTTCTGAAATGGAGAAGCTGGATTTTATTGAAATAGATGAGATTACAGGGCGAGTGGAAATTTTTCCTGTTGTAGGAAAAATTGTTGGCGGATACAAAGAAAGTTAGGAAGGTAACATAAGCATGTTGGTAAGCAAGTGGCAGATAAACAGAATAGGATTAATAGACTTCTGGTATTACGACGATGAGGAATTTCAGTTTTTGGATGGTAAAATGCTTCTAAGAGGCGCCAATGGTTCAGGAAAATCTGTAACCATGCAAAGTTTCATTCCTTTGCTTTTGGACGGTGACAAGTCGCCAAACAGGCTGGATCCATTTGGAACAAAGGCAAGGAAACTGGAAAACTATTTGCTTGAGGAAAACGATGGAAGAGAAGAACGTACAGGTTACCTTTATATGGAGTTCAAAAGGACGGAAAGTGACACATATATGACCGTTGGTATGGGCCTTCGCGCAAGAAGAAACAAGAAATTGGATTCATGGTATTTTACCATTACTGATGGCAAAAGAATAGGCAAGGACTTCTTTTTGTATAGGGATTTAAAGGAGAAGATAACACTTAGCAGACAGGAACTAAGAAACCGACTTGGAGATAGCGGTGAGATAATAGAGGGACAGCGAGAGTACATGAGGTTTGTAAATGAGAAGCTGTTCGGCTATGAAAATTCCGAGGAATATAAGGAACTCGTGGATCTTCTCATACAGCTTAGGACTCCCAAGTTATCAAAGGATTTTAAACCTACAATATTAAACGAAATTCTCAGTAGCTCCTTACCTCCATTATCGGAGGAAGATTTAAGACCAATGTCTGAGGCCATAGAAAATATGGACAACCTGAAAAGCAAACTAGAGGCATTACAGTCAGGGAAAAAAGCTGCTGATAAAATAAACAATGTTTACGGTAAATATAATAATATAGTGCTTTACGAAAAGGCTTTGGGATATGAGCAGGTTTGTAATGTGTTCAGCGAAAAGAAGAAGGATCGCGGACGCATGGAAAATAAGATTCAGCAAATGGAAAAGGAGCTTGAAGAGAATCTGAGTTTGGAGGGGCATTTGCGTGAGGAACATCAGACTTTGGAAATTCAGAAGGCTGATTTGGACAAAAGCGATGTCGCGGGAATTAGAGAGAAGCAGTTAAAGCTAGAGACCGAGCTTGAGAATACCGAGAAAGAAATTTTAAAGAAGCAGGAAACCTTGGATAAAAAGCGAGAACGTGAGGTTGAGCTTAATATCTTGAAGAAGAGTAAGACCCAGGATAAGGACAAGGCATACAGCAACATAAAGTGTTCTTTGGGCGAAATGGATAATTTTGTTGAAGAGCTCAGCTTTGATGAGCATTTTTTCATGAAAGAGGAATTGCTTGAAAAAATAGGAGAAGCTTTTGATTTTAGAGGCGTAAAAAGTTGCTCTAAGGAATTTTCTGCAAAGTTGAAAGCTGGTATAGAGCTTCTGGAGGAAGAGCAAATTTATAATAGGGAGTATGACAGGCTAGAGAAGGAAAAGGACGGCTTGCAAAGGTTGAAAAACAAGTCCGAGGCAGAATTTTTGCAGGCTGAACGTCAGCAAAGTGAGATAAAGGCTGAGCTTATCGAAAATCTGTATAAATGGAACAAGGAAAATGAACAGCTTATAATGTCTGAAAATGACATGCAGTATTTGTCCGGATGTGTCAATAAATTTACTATTGATTCGGATTATCGTCAAGTTGTCGAGTATGTGTGGAAGCTGCAGGCAGAGGTAGCAGGAAGGCTTCAGAGGGAAAAAATTCAACTTGATGCAGAAGCAGATTTGACCAATCAGGCTCTTTTGGAGAAGGAAACTGAGCTAGAGGAATGGAAGGAAAAGAAGGAGCCTGAACCTGAAAGACATTCTGCAACAACAAGAAATAGACAGGCCCTCAAGGACGCGGGAATACCATTTTACCCATTTTACAGGGCTGTTGATTTTGCCGGAGTTACAGAAAAGCAAGCAGATATTCTTGAAGAAGCCTTATTGAATATGGGAATTTTGGATGCTTTGATTGTTCCTAGCAATTATCAGAAAAAGATTTTGAAAATGGACAAAGGACTTTCTGACAAGTACCTGTTTTCTGATTCAGGTGCTTTGCAAGAAGGACTTGGAAAAGTACTATGCGTAGGTGATGAAATCAATGATTTGGTTCTATATCAGGAGCTTTCAAATCTTCTTGGAAACATACAGCATAGCGGAAATTTTTCTGAATCTAGTTCGCGTTCTGCAAAAGAACCTATAACAAGGCCTTCCACATACATTAATCAAAATGGCAACTATGGAATAGGTGTCATAAAGGGTACGATTACAGGTGACTACAAGGCAAAATATATAGGAATAAAGGCTAGAGAAAAATTCAAGAAGGAAACCATCGGCAGGCTGCAAATAGAACTAAATGAAATAAAAGCAAAGCTTTCTGAATTGCAGTTGGCTTTGAAAAAGAATGAAAAGGCATATGCTTGTCTCGAAAGAGAGTTTCAGATGTTTCCAAAAGGGGAAGATCTAGCGTTAGCGGTAAAAGTGTGCGACACCTTAGAAAAGAAAATAGAGGCATTTGAGACTCAAATAGGTACGCTGTCGCAGGAGGCTGTCAAGGTTAAAGCAAAGGCCTCGGAACTTAGAATTGAGATATCATCAATATGTCATAAACTTTCACTTGAAGGTAAACTTACTGTATTTAAGGAAGCTCTGGATATGATGAAAGACTATTATGAGCAAATAATAGGTCTTGAGAACCTTCACAAGGAATATTTGAGAATTTGTGACGGGCTTTTAATGCTTGGTGAGCAGATTGAAGAAAATCTAGCATTCATGGATGAAGTTATGTATGATTTGAATGTTCAGGAGAAGTCAAAAAGATTAGCACTTTCGGAAATTCAAAACTGTAATGAGCAGCTTGAACTTTCAAATTATGAGCAGATAAAGGAAAAACTGGACTATTGTGTTAAGAGACTTAGTGAGATTCCCGACGAACTGGAAAGAATTGCGGAAAACAAAGGCTTGTTGAAGGGAAATATTGAAAACCTCCGAGAGGAAATAAATAGCCTTGGGTCAAGACTTCAAGAATTAGAAACAAACTTGGGGCTTTCTGAAATTGCCTTTTGGGGAGAATTTCTTTTGGGGTATACAAACATACCGACAAAAACAGAAAATGAGGATATGTATTCTTTTGCAAAACGTGTGGTTAAAGGGTTGGAAACTCAGGAGAACAAGTCTTCGGTAGATTTTTTGAGTAGCTTGCAAAGCCAGTTCTATGCAAATCTGGGTGAGCTTTCGGAATACAGATTGTTTATGAAGGACATTTACCCGGGAACGGAGCTGGACTCTTCTAAGACAAGAAGACAGGCCATTTATGGAAAATATCAGGGCAAGCAGGTAGAATTTAACATACTTCTTACTAATTTGACCAATGACATAGAACTTCAGGAAAATCTTGTAAGGGATAGCGATAGGGAACTTTTTGAGGATATTCTTGCAAATACCATAAGCAAGAAAATAAGGAGCAAGATTTATAGAAGTGAGGACTGGGTTGCAAAGATGAACACCCTTATGTCAAATATGAATACTTCAAGTGGGTTAACGTTGAGCCTAATGTGGAAGAAGAAAAAGGCGGAGCAAGAGGAACAGCTTGATACCAGAGAGCTTGTAGAACTTTTGAAAAAAGATGCAAAAGTTATGCATGAAGAGGAATTTCAGAAATTGTCCATGCATTTTCATTCCAAAATTGAGGAGGCTAGAAGACTGCTTTCGGAAAAAGGTAACGATAAGAGTTTTCATATCATCATGAGGGAAGTACTTGACTATAGAAAATGGTTTGAGTTCCAGTTGCATTACCAAAAATCAGGCGAAAACAAGCGTGAGCTTACAAACAATGCTTTCTTCACCTTAAGCGGTGGTGAAAAGGCAATGGCAATGTACGTTCCTTTATTTTCTGCTGTTGTGGCGAAATACCAAAGTGCAAGGAGTGATGCTCCAAGGCTCATATCTCTTGATGAGGCATTTGCAGGGGTCGATGAAACTAACATTAGGGATATGTTCAAACTCATGGTGGAGCTTGATTTTGAATTTATTATAAATTCACAGATCCTTTGGGGGGATTATGATACTGTGCCAAATTTAGCGATTTATCAATTGCTCAGACCGGAAAATGCAAAGTTTGTAACGGTAATACCGTATCACTGGAATGGTATGAGCAAAATACAGGTTTTGTAATATTAAGACCTTGAGCGGTGATGACGAATGCCAAAATGAATTTTTTTGAGCAAAAGGAAGAATGGAAAAATGAAAGAACTTAATTTTAAACAAACACAATGTGAACAATTGGAAAAAAGTGCAATTGAATATTTCAGGAGTAACAGTGGATTCAGGAGATTATTCGAAGGCTTTAGAAAAAAATATGAGAATCTTGGGCATTTTGGTGGAACCGTAGCTCTCACAAAATTAACCTTTGAAGAAAAGGAAGCCTTTGAAGGATTTTTTAGAAAAAGCTTTCAGCAAAAAAATTCTGTTAGTATTTCTGCCAGTGGTTTTGACAAAGCTCTACAAAATACCAAGTATTGCGGATGCAATTTAGAAGCAGTTTTGCTAGGATATTTTAGTGGAAATATTGTGCGTAACAAGGATAAAAAGTTTAAATATGAACAGGAGCGTGATGAATTTTTCTGTTGCTTTCAGGCAAAGTTTCAAGGAACAATGGCAGAAAAATGGTTGGAGAGTATTTTTCTGGAGAGAAAATCAATTTATTCACAAATAGTAAGGGAATATAGGGAGTATAAAGAAAAAAACGACCTTGAACGGTTGAAGCAGCGTTTGACCTGTATTTTTACAGCATTAAATTCGCTTCCTGTTATGGAAAATAAGGCGGTTCGTATTGCAGAGTTTTCGGCTAGAATCACAGGAAATCCTCATTTCTTCGATGAGGGGCAGAAAAATTTGTTATATTTGATCCATGGAATTGAGTATGTATGCCAAAGCCAGATGAAATTTGCAAAGCTTAACGCAGATGAAAGGAAGACAGCAAGGCTTACAGCGGAAGAAAAAGGTGAAATTTTGTTTTTAGTTGGATTGCTTCGGGATGATATTTCAAACTTTGTGACCTGCAAAGGTCTTCTCGGCTATCTGGATAATGGCAAGGAACACAAAGGCATGGCAGGTTTTCTGGAAGAAATGCAACCTCTACAACTCAGCTTGATGAATCTTGCTGGGATAGAAAAAATTACAAGTCAGCAAAAACTTGTTTATGTGGTAGAAAATCCCGCAGTGTTTGCAAAGCTTATAGAAAACAATCCCCAGATAGCAATAGTGTGTTCTTATGGTCAGCTTAGACTAGCGGTATTGTTACTTCTGGATAAACTCGTAACATCGGGGAATCATCTGAATTATTCTGGCGATTTTGACCCTGAAGGTTTGCTTATTGCAGAAAAACTTAAAAAAAGATATGGAGATAATCTGTGTTTTTGGCGTTATGAAGTTCAAGATTATGAGCAATCTAAGTCTTCAGAAACCGTAAGCCCTAAGAGGATGAAGCAGCTTGAAAAATTAACAGAGCCACAGTTGATAAAGCTAGCTAATTTAATTAAAATCAACGGAACCGCAGGGTATCAGGAGCAATTGTTTTGATGTACCACCACCCGCCGGGTTGGTACTGGTACATGAATTTTGCCAGGAAAAATGTGGGTTTTGAGGGATTTAGAAGAATTTTGAGGGTATTTTGAGCATTTCAAGGTGCTTTAGTTGAAAACTACGTGGGCATTTATCCTAAATCTAATAATTATCCCGTGCTCACGTATAAATTTTGCTCTAGAAATCCAATATTTGAGGTGCACTGGCACTTTTTTTGTTTGTTTAGTCGCAAATTATCCTAATTCTTATGTTAAATACTCTCCCACGTATAAAAGTGATCTTAGATTTATACGTAGGGAGCTGAAAACTGCGCAAATTATGATAACTGCCTATGAAAACACCACCCAAATCAAGTAAAACTAGCAAAAAACCTTTGAAAACCGATAAAAAACAGGTATTTTTATACGTGAGACGGGGAAAAAGTACGGAATTGTGATAAATCAAGTCAAATTTCTTTAAAAAATCCTAGAACAGAGTTTCCGAACTACAGATCAAGTGTACCACCACCTCCCGGGTTGGTACTGGTACATGCGAAGAAAAAGGTCTAGCATTTCTGCTAAACCTTTACTCAAAAATACAACATTTATATAGAGCTAAATATATAGAACCAAAATAGTCCAATTATATAGAGTTAAAATAGTATAATTATATAGAGTTAAAATAATCCAATTTAAATTATTTTAATTTTACATCCTTAACTCCAATGCCACCAGCCAAATTATAATCATTTACAGAAAGAGCATAATCAAGAAGATCCTGTTCAAACTGCTGCTTAGTAATATAAGAACCGACCAAAATGCTGTTCATATCAGTAAGAGTTATTAATCCGGCATTGTACTGAAGCTCTGCGAGCCTAATGTTTTCATCAGCATTTGCAACGGAAATTTTTCCTAGCTTTACAGCCTCATAATTGGTCATCATAGCTGCATATTTATTTCTTACATCCATTTCTATTTCCTGATATATAGTGCTGAATTCTGCTTTTGCACCTATATATGCAGCTTCTGCGATCTGATATTTTGCAGAGCTGTGAGGATAGGCACTAAGTGCGTTTAAGCTCATAGCTGACATTTCGTAATTGTACTTTGCTTCCGCTATTTCATTCCTGTTTGCCAAGGCATTTTTGATAGTTGCATCTAAAGTAGCAGTAGGAAGGGCAATTTCAGTAATCCCTGTAGTTAGAATCAATTCCTGCATTAAATTATATCCAAGACTTTTGTTCAGGTCCATGAAGCCCTTATCTTTACCGTCTTTTGCTTGCATGTACTTGATTTTAGCATCATTTGCGGCAACTTCAGCCTTGAGTAAATCAGATTTTGAAACGGTTCCCAACTTGTACTTCAATTGTGTATTCTTCAAAACCCCAGCATTTACATCCATGTTTTCTTTAGCTAAATTAGTAGAAGAAACGGAAAATTGTAAAGTATAATAACTTTTTAAAATCGAAGATTTCAAGGCGTTATCTCTTGCTGTAATGTTTTTTTCTAATTGAGCTTTTGCAAAATCACGATTAGCTCTCATGGAAGCCTTGTCAGAAGTGTCTAGTTGCCAGCTAATGGTAGGATCTGATTTTTCTTTTTCTTCCATTTTAGTTATTCTCTGAACAGCCTCGATGGAACCTGTTGCAATCGCATTGTCATTTTTATTTGCAAGGGCGATTAGCGTTGCATTAGGGCTATCCTTTGCCAGTTTGGTGTAAACCTGATCATAGGTTAACTTGATTGGTGCAACGATGGGAATTTCTTTTGGTGGTGTTGTGTCGGCAGTAATTTTGTCTGCTGCAAGCGCAACAATTGGAATTGAGCATGTAATGAGTAGGCATAGAGCCAACATAAAACATATTTGTTTTTTCATAAAGTACCTCCATATTGTTAACAGGTCAAATAAAGCATCACCAACCTTGAAGCGGAGTGACGTACATATTTTTTTGACCTGAGTGACCTGCTGGTCAATTTAATACATTAATATTATCTGAGTGACCTGTCGGTCGATTTGATATATTATATACTAGAGGTTTTGACTAATAGTGTCAAGACGGATATTAAAGTTTTATTAATATTTAATATTACGTTAAGAAAGAATTAATAATTAAATCGCCAAAAATATGGAAAAATATTTAATTCCATGCTATAATAACTATACTAAATTAGCTTATATTTAATCAGCTTATGTATAATTAACTTATGAGAAATTAGCTTGTACGCAACCGGCCTATGCACAATCTGTAATTATTTTACATTAACTAAAATTGTAGTAATTAATGCCTACAAAAGGGGGAAATATGAAAAACAGGGGAATAAGAACAAAAAATATAATAGGGATTCTTACGGTTATAGTGCTTATTTTTTCATCGTTTTCAGTATCATTTGGGGAAACTCGGACAAGCAGTACCCCTGTGACCAGTGGAGAAACTCGGACATCCAGTACTCCTGCGGCCAGCAAGGCCAAAGCTTATATAAAGCCAAATGTAACGGTTACTCTTTGGGGGGAACCAACAGTTTTTAAGGATACTAAGGGAAACATTATATACCCTATCATATATAACGGCTCGACTTATTTGCCCGTGCGCTCTATTTCTATCATAATGGGTGAAGACATAGAATGGGACAATTACAGCAAAACTGTATATATAGGAAAAACTTTGAGTAACCCAAACAAAACTAAGGCAAAGACAAGCTCTGGGGCTATTATTAACAACAATCAGCGTAATAACAAAAATATTATAACAGTAGACCCAAATGCAAAGGACAGTCTTGTTACTATATATGTGCGACCAAACTTCACCATATTATATGATTTTGCAGTGCAGAGCTTCAAGGATGCCAATGAAAATGTAGTGTATCCAGTGGTATATGAGGGTTCGACTTATTTGCCCGTACGTGCGATTTCCGGAATAATGGGTGTGGATATAGTATGGGACTCTGGTACAAAGACGGTGGCTATTGGAACAAAGGAAGACTTAGAGCAGAAAGCCGTGGAAAAATCAGCGGCAACAAGGGAGCTTAAAGAGCTGTATTACAGGCAAGTGGAAGTTTATGAAGGGGCTACAAATAAGATTAAGCACATAAAGGAAATCGGTAATATAGAGGAATTGAAACTGTTGGCAGTTTCTGTAAGCGCGGATTACGGTAATGCGCAAAAATATTGTCAGGAGATTAAAGGATTGGAAAAGGCGAGTTTTACCGACGAAGAATTTGCAGCTTACAAGAAGCTGTGTGACTTTGCTGAGATTACGGAATACTATATTTTGGTATTGGAAAACATCACCTATATGGCAGCTTCTGGTGAAGATTATTCCATGTTTGCCGAGACGTTTTTACAGTTTGCACTTGAATCTTCACAGAAACTGGAAGCAGCTAGAGTTGCAATAGAAGCATTGTAATAAATAATTCAGATTTTGGGTAATAAAAAATAAAAGTTAATAACATAAGAAAAAATGCATTCAAATTTCCCCAAGTTTTTGAATGCATTTTATTATTTTTGTGAGGCATCTACTGTGCAATATCAAAGTACTGAATAACAAATATTAAAACATATGGAAACTATTTTCTTTTTCTGATTTTGGAATAAACCTTTCGTTATCATTTTCCAAAACGCATGTGGCATACTCAACTAAACGTCCTTTTGAGTATTCTGTTAAAGATTCAAAAATTGTGAGAAGTTTGAGTTCCTCTTCGCATAATCCCTTATATATATTTATATCGTTCAAGAACTTCTTGCGATGAGGATTAAATAAAAACTCCATTGGAATCTTGAAATATTCAGAAATGTTAGATAGTATTTCTATATCAGGCCTTCTGGCGCCTCTTTCGTATTGAGAATAAGCGGAACGTGTTACTCCAATCGCTTCGGCTACCTTTGCTTGACTTTCGCCACTTACCATTCTCAATAGTTTTAAATTGTGCTCAAACTCTACCATATATTACTCTTCCCCCTTTTATCGTGAATAGGTACATTTTATTATTGCATTATCTTATTAAAAATAAAGAATATAATAAGCCTCACATATATATAGAGTCAAAATACTGAAAATTGTTTCACTTTTTCGACAATTATCCCAGAAAATGTATAAAAATTTAACACAGTGTAAAATTAGAGTAAAAAAATAACAAAATGATTTATACATAGAAGGTACAAAATAATTTAATTTATTACAAAAATATACTAATTATTACAAAAATATATACTAATTATTACAACCTTTGGCATTAAAGATAATATTGTTTTATACTTAATTTAAACTAAGCCAAAAAATTACGAATGCAAATTTATTTCATTCTGTGTGCATTATTAAAACGGTAATGTTGAATTAATCATAGAAAATAGTGTATAATGGTTAAAATATTAACGGTAGTAAGAGGTGCGGATGCATGTATAAAATTGCGGTATGTGATGATGAAATTCAAATTTGTGCACAGATAGAAAAGATAATATTGGACTACAGTAGAATTGAGAATCAGAAGATAAGTGTTGATGTATATGAAAGCGGTAAATCTTTGTGCATGGATTTAGAGAGAGAAGAATATTTTGACCTTATTTTTCTGGATATTGAGATGAAGGTTGTAAATGGAGTTGAAGTTGGTGAGTTTTTAAGAACAACTATGGATAATCAAACGACACAAATTGTTTATGTGTCAGGGAAGGAACAGTATTACCGTGAACTTTTTGAGGTAAGACCTATGCATTTTCTTCTTAAACCTTTTACAAAAGAGGAAATAGTCAAAGATGTCAAGATGGCAATGAGGTTGAGCAAGGAATATAATAGGAGTTTTTCATATACCAAAGGAACTATGGAATATAGAATCCCAATTAAAAACATTATATATTTTGAAAGTATAAGCCGTGCAATCAGAATTGTTCATACCAACGGCGACGATGTTTTCTATGGAAAACTGAATGATATATTGCAGGAATTGAAAGAATACAGATTTATACAAATTCACAAATCATATCTGATTAATCATTTCAATGTTAAGAAATATGCTTACGAGAAAGTCATAATGACAAATGAAACAAAATTACCTATTAGTGCGGCAAATAGAAAAATAGTCAGAGAACAGCGATTAAACTTCGGCATGGAGGACTTTGAATGATGGGTATTGAGATTTACGAGATAATGTATATTATTTCTAACATATTTCTAACTTACATAATGTACAAGGCTTTTGAAATTTTCTTTGGTAAAATTGAAAAGGATAAGACAAAGACAATAGCGGCATATATTATCTATTATATTGTCACTACAACAGTGTATCTTTTAGTCAACATTCCTATAGTGATGCTTATTTGTAACATAATTTTATTGTTTCTTATATCGATAACCTATGATGTTTCAATGCAAAAGAGAATAGCTGCTATATTGATAGTATATTTATTGCTTATGTGCATAGAGACAATAGTGGCTCTTGGGACAGGATATTTTGGAATAGCCATAACCTCAAGATATGATTACAATTCCGTATGGGGGGTGATGAGCAGCAGGATTATTTCTTATGTGACTGTAATGGCTATAGCAAAACTTGTGGGGGAGAGAAAAGGAGATAAAATCCCTTGGGTATATTGGGTTGCCATTGTTTTTATTCCGATTGCTTCATTATACATAATGCTACTTATTTTTAATGTTGATAATATTTCACAGGTTAAAGCCATGGTATGTATTCTTGTTATTTTGTTAATTGATTTTGTTACATTTTATTTGTTTGATGTAATGTCTGAATTGAAAAAAGAAGAGTATGAAAAAAAATCATTGCTTCAAGAAAACAGATATTATGAGAAACAATTAAAATTGATAGAGAATTCGCTTGAAAGTGGTCGTACATTACGACATGAAATCAGGAATAGGTTGCTTTTGTTAGAGACATATATTGATGGTAAAGAGTGGGAAATGGC
>CAZWCK010000014.1:1514-16854 GCA_964632625.1 uncultured Oscillospiraceae bacterium | reverse complement strand
ATATAACAGTAAGCTGTGATGGTTTTTCGGTAGAGCAGGTGGTGGAAAAAGTTGTGGCAAAATATTTACGATAGGTATATAATTATTTGTGAATATGAAATATCAAAATAAAAGAAAGAAGGGAATTCCAAAATGTACAAGGAAGCCATCCGACCCGTTTGGGCTGAAATTAATTTATCAAATTTAGATTACAACATTAAAAATATTAAAGCAAAGGCAGCTGGTCGAGAACTGATTGGCGTAATCAAAGCAGATGCTTATGGACATGGTTCAGTAGAAGTTGCAAAGGTTTTGAGAGAGAACGGTGTGAAAACTTTTGCTATTGCTACTCTTCAAGAAGCTATTACACTAAGAGAAGCAGGTGCAACAGAAGATATTATTATGTTAGGACTTACTCCGGACATGTATTCTGATGTTATCGTTAAATATAATATTATTCCTGTAGTTTGCAGTTCAGAAAATGCAAAGTCAATTTCCGACGCAGCAAAGGCAGAAGGAAAAACCGTTTCCGGACTTATTGCAGTGGATACAGGCATGGGAAGAATCGGATATCTGGCAGAAGATCCGGCGGCTGTTGAAGATGTAAAGAAGATATCAGCACTTTCGAACTTCAAAATTAAGGGTATGTTCTCACATATGTCTACAGCAGATGCTTATGACAAGACATATTCCAAGGGTCAGGAAGCAAAATACAATCATTTCTACGAGGCATTAAAAGCTGCGGGAGTTGACGTTCCTTTTAGAACTTTAGCAAACAGTGCTTCAATCATGGAATTACCTTCCATTCATTTTGATGCGGTAAGGCCGGGAATCATACTTTACGGATGCTACCCGTCAGATGAGGTTGACAAAAATGAGCTTTCAATTAAGCCTGTAATGTCTGTAAAGGCAAACATTATTCACTTAAAGGATGTTCCTGTAGACTTCTCAGTTGGTTACGGAAGGAAGTTCATTTCAAAGAGACCTAGCAGGATTGCAACAATAGCGCTTGGTTATGCTGATGGTTATCCAAGACCATATTCAGCACAGGCAAAGGTTCTTGTAAATGGGGTGGTTGCACCGATTGCAGGAAATATTTGTATGGATCAGTGCATGATAGATGTTACAGATGTTCCTAATGTAAAAGTTGGGGATGAGGTGATAATCATGGGAACGGATGGAAAGAATACAATTCTTGCAGATGATATAGCAAATGCAACAGGAACAATTAACTACGAAATTGTTTGTGCTTTTGGACAGAGACTACCAAAAGTATATGTAAAATAATATCTTACTAATGAATAATTAAGTGCTGGGTTGGTGTTGTCACATTTAGTGTGTCCGTATCAACCCTGTATTTAGTATGGGGCACAATAATTAATCAGATGGCTAATATGGAGGTAAAAATGGAAAAGATTTATTACAATGGAATTATAAAAACTTTAGATAACAAGGACAGCATAAAAGAAGCCATTGGAGTGGAAAACGGCAGGATTTGTTTTGTTGGCAGCAATGAAGAGGCAGAAAAAATAGAATGTAAAGAACGCATCGACTTAAAGGGAAGACTGATGTTACCGGGTTTTGTTGACGGGCATTTACATATGGTTAATTATGCCTTTGTCGAGAATTCTGTTAAGCTGTTTGATTGCAAAAACTCGAAGGAAATAATGACATTGGTAAGAGAAAGATTGGATTCAAATCCCGATCTGCAGTGGATGTATTGCAGAGGTTGGAATGAGAATAATTTTGATGATAAGCTATATCCCACAAAAGAAGAGTTGGACGAAATATCAACAGAAATACCTATTATAGTTGTAAGAGTTTGCGGACATATAGCAATAACAAACACGTGTGGATTGGAGAGATTGAAGAGGCTTTCCCAATTCGGTGAAATTAAAAACGAAGTAAACGAAGAACTTGGAATAATTAAAGAGAATGCAGTTCAGTTCTACTATTCCATATTAGACAAACCAAAACAAGAACTGGTAGAAAAATACATTAAACTGGGAATGAAAAGGTTAAATGAAAAGGGAATAACAGGGATACAATCAGATGACTTTTCATCATTACCTGGCAAAGACTGGAAATTGATAATGAATTCTTTTAATGCAGTACAGACGAGGGGAGAAATGACAGTCAGGGTATATGAACAGTGCTTGTTTGAAAGAACAGAGGATTACAGGGAGTTTTTAAAATTGGGATATAGGACAGGACAAGGTGGAGAGTACTTTAAAGTAGGACCACTCAAATTAATTCAAGATGGTTCTTTGGGAGCAAAAACAGCAGCACTGCTGGAGCCTTACGAAAATGATGAAAATAACAGAGGAATAGTTACTATGACTCAAGAGCAGCTTGACGAAGTAATTGGACTTGCTATTAAAAATAATATGCAGGTTGCTGTGCATTGTATTGGTGACAGAGCTATGGTAATGGTTATGGAGGCGCTGGAAAAGGCAGAGAAATTGTACGGAAGAAAAGACAGGCGTAATGGGATAGTGCATGCACAAATAACAAATCAAGGAATACTGGAACGCATGGCAAAGAATAATTTAGTTGCATATATTCAACCTGTTTTTGTGGGCTCTGACATGGATGTTGTGGAATCAAGAATAGGCAAGAAACGCATGGACAAAATATATGCATGGAATACTATGGAGAAATTGGGGATTACTACGGTTGGTGGTTCGGATGCACCGGTAGAGAGCTTTGATATTTTAGAAAACATATATTATGCGGTTACAAGAAAAAATATGAAGCACTTACCTGAAGGCGGATGGTTACCTGAAGAGTGCTTGACAGTAAAACAGGCGGTTAAGCTTTTTACAAAAAACTCTTCATATTCAGCTTTTGCGCAGGAGACAAATGGAACTCTTGAGGTAGGCAAAAATGCAGATATGGTTATTTTGGATAAAAATATTTACGAAATAAATCCAATGGAAATAAAAGATGTTAATGTGGAGGAAACTATTATAGGTGGAAAATCAGTGTATAGTCACTCCCAAAAATAGAAAAGGAAGATGCCGAAGTGATAAAAATAATTTTTAGACTAGGTTGGAGTTATGCGTTCTTAATGTTTTTTGTATGCTGTTTTTTCTATTTTACTATAAATTATAAGCAGGAATGTAAACACATATTAAAAAATGTGGAGAAATATTTTGTTGAAAGTGCGGAAAAACACAGCTGGGATTTGGTTCTAGCCAAAAAATCAATGAAAAGACTTATAATGTCGGCAAGTAGAAATAATATTGTATTCTTACTTACTTTTGTGTATCTGGGGGGAGTGGGTTCTGTTTTCTGGTTTTTGGTTGCAGGACTTATGGCTGCTCTGCTAAAATTTATCAGAGAAATTATATTGCATGATTCAAATGCTGACAAAACAACAGCCGAGCACATTGATGAAGAACTAAAAAAGCGTATGCATTTCAAAAGAACAAAAGCAGTAAAAGTTATATTTTTGATTTCCACGATTATTTATTGTGTTTTTTTCATTCCTCAATATTATTCTGTCAAGCTTATCACAGATTGTTATGGTTTTGATGAAAAAACAGTAATATTAATTTTTTCTATGTCATTGGCTATATTATTTTTAAATAAAAAAAGCTGGAATGGCAATTTGTACATGGGTATTTCAACAGTACTTTTAGTCGTTTACACCTTGACGATTTTTGCACTGCTTTTGGGGAATTGGGGTACTATAATACAGGCCTATAGTGCTATTATAACAGATGCTTTTCAATTGAAATATTTTTTGGGAGGCATGGTAGGGCATGGATTGTTTCAGTGCATTCAAATAGGAGTAAGTGCGGGAATTAGCAGTAGCGGAATAATATTCGAAGGAAATAGCCAAAAATTAAATAGTAACATGGAAGTGGGAATTTGGGCTTTTGTTGAAACCGTATTTGAAGTTATCTTTATAGGCTTTAACACCGGGGTGATTATTGTCATCGCAGAACTTTCGAAAGTTACTATGGATACAGGCAGTATTGCAGAAATAATGAATGAAATATTTCCAAGTGCTACGGTGGCAACAATATTTATAGCCTTGACCGTATACTTTACTTTAATAGGGAGCTGCATGCAGATAGAATACATATTAAACTATGTAAGTAATCCTAAAATAAATAAATTTATACAATATGGCTATCCTATCTTTGTGTTTTTTTATTTATGGGTTTTGAATCAGGCGTCATTCAGCCTTAAAACAATATATGAAATTTGGACAATACTTCTTGTAATACCTGTTTTCATGCAGTTAATGGTTATGATATCCCGATCAGAAGTATTCAACCAGATAATAGAAGCTGAATTAAAATCCAACTGATTATCCTAAAATGGCTGTTTTTATAAGCACCACGTATAAATTTAAGCAAAAAAGTTCGAAAACAAGTACTATTTTAGTTATTTTGTGTTGTAATGACATTGTTTTATCATAATTTTTATAATTAATGTTTCTCCACGTATAAAATTAAGATTGTTTTTATACGTGGGGCGTTAAAAACATAGCAGATTATGATAATTGTTTCTATAAACACCATAAAACTAATAAAAAATCTTGAAATACCTGCATTTTTTATACGCGGAACAACAAAAATCAACAGAATTAGGATAAATCATTTTATAATTTATAAAACAAAGGAACAAAAGTGGCTACGCCACGCTTGTAGTTAAATAGAAAAGTCTATAGAAAATGTGAAAATTCACATTTTCCATAGACTTTCTTTTGTTAATTATAAAATATAATCTAAAAATAAAGATTTTAGCGAATTAACGTAGCAATAAATAAAATGAGAGGTAAGAGATGGCAAAGTATATTACAAAAAGAGTTATTTACTCTATTATTACTATTTGGGTTATTATTACAATTACCTTCTTTTTGATGAAAGTAATTCCCGGTGATCCTTTTAGTGCAGACAAAATGCCAAATGCAGCAGTAAGAGAAGCTATTTTTGAGCAGTATGGTTTTGATCAACCTTTATACGTTCAGTATGGAAAATATCTTCAAAACTTTATTCATGGGGATTTTGGAGTGTCGTATCAAAAAGCGGGGTTAACAGTTTCAAAAATTATAGGAGATGGATTTCCATATTCGTTGGTTATAGGAGCATGGGCATCTTGTCTGGTTATTTTTGTTGGAATCAGTATGGGCATTGTCAGTGCTCTGAAACAAAATAAGCTTATAGACAAAGCTACCATGGTGATGTCAACATTAGGCTCCACTATACCGAGTTTTGTACTTGCCACGGGGTTTCTTTACTTGTTTAGTGCCACTCTTGGTTGGGCGCCTTCCTTTGGTGTTGACGAACTGGCAGGATATATAGGACCGGTTCTGGTTATAGGTGCTTTTTCAATGGCCTTTGTAACAAGGCTAACGAGAACGTCTATACTCGAAGTATTACAGCAGGACTACATAAGAACGGCAAGATCGAAGGGCATTTCAGAGTTTAATGTAATAACAAAACACGCATTGAAGAACGCTCTTCTTCCGGTTATTACCTATGTAGGACCAATGGTTGCTTCCATAGTTACAGGATCGTTTGTTGTGGAAAAGGTGTTTGGTATTCCGGGGATAGGTAAACTTTTTACTGAAAGTATTATCAACAGGGACTATACCTTGATTATGGGTATTACTTCCTTCTTTGCTACATTCCTTGTTATAACAGTACTTGTTGTGGATATTGCATATGTATTGATTGATCCTAGAATCAAATTTGAATAGTATGCCAAAGAATTAATTAGAAATACAGGAGAGGAAAAATGTGCAATATGGAAGACAACACTCTTAAAGAAAAAAAGTGGGAATTTTTGGATGATGCAGGAAAAGATTCTGAAGAAATAACCAGGCCGAATTTAACATATATACAGGATTGTTGGTCAAGGTTAAAAAGAAACAAAACCTCAATGCTGTCACTATTGGTTATTTTGCTGATGGTTCTATCAGCAATATTTATTCCTATGTTTTGGAATTACTCATATGAAGATCAAAACCTAAATCTTGCAAATATTCCGCCGAAGCTTGAAATATATAATTTAGATGATGAGAACTTTTTATATGTTACTAAGGAATATAAGGCAATAGAGGTTTCTGATGAGGGAGAGCTCCTTGGTATGGCAGAGCAAATAAGCGATGACAAGACCAACAGGCTGAATGAATACAAAATAAATGGAAATAAATTAACTATAGATTACAGTTTATATTTTAAGGCAAAAGGTGAGTACATAAAACTAGAAGCCTTAGATAAAAGCGGCAGGGATATTCATATAGGTGATGCAGAATATCTGACAAAATATTACGGAGATGAAAAGGCTTCCTCCGACGAAATCAGCTTGCATGAGGCTAAGCTCATTATGGAAAATAAAATGACAAGATTTGAGGTTAAATATGGTGGAGAAATTGTACAACCATACAAAACCTTGGCTAACAAAACCTACATTTGGGGAAGTGATTCTCTGGGAAGAGATATATTTATACGTGTAATGTATGGTGCGAGAATGTCACTTACAGTAGGGTTCCTTGCAGCGCTGATAAACTTTGTTATTGGAGTATTCTACGGAGGTATTGCAGGATATTTCGGCGGAAGAATAGATAATATCATGATGAGAATTGTGGATATTCTAAGCTCCATACCGATGATGCTATATGTAATTTTGATCATGGTAATTCTAGGGCCGGGTTTGAAATCAATCATTGTGGCCATGAGTATTACCTATTGGGTAGAAATGGCTCGTATTGTAAGAGCTCAGGTTCTTAGCCTTAGAGAACAGGAATTTGTACTTGCAGCTAAGTTACTTGGGGCATCAACCTCAAGAATATTGACAAAACATTTAATTCCAAATGTCATGGGACCAGTAATGGTTGCAATGTCAATGCAGATACCAAGCGCTATGTTTACAGAAGCTTTCTTAAGCTTTATAGGTCTTGGTGTATCAGCACCAATGGCATCATGGGGTACATTGTGTAACGATGCTTTAGCAGGACTTACGTCTTATCCTTATCAGATGTTCTTTCCTGCCCTGGTAATGTCAATTACCATATTAGCATTTAACTTATTTAGTGATGGTTTAAGGGATGCCTTAGATCCAAGACTTAGAAAGTAGAGAGGAGGTTTGAAATGGCAAGAAAAATATTAGAAGTAAACAATTTGAAAACCTCATTTTTTACACATCTAGGCGAAGTCAAGGCTATAAGAGACGTTAGTTTTAGTTTAAATGAAGGGGAAGCTATCGGAATTGTTGGAGAATCCGGAAGTGGAAAAAGTGTAACATCTTTGTCTATTATGAGACTGCTGCAGCATCCGGGTAAAGTTGTGGGTGGAGAAATATTGTTCAGGGGCGAAGATTTGCTTAAATATGATGCGAGCAAAATACGCCAGATTCGAGGAGATAAAATTGCGATGATTTTCCAAGATCCAATGACCTCTCTTAATCCCGTATATACCATAGGAAATCAAATTGTAGAAATGATTCAGGCGCATACGAATTTAAATAAACAAGAGGCAGAGGAAAAAGCGATTGAAATGCTCGATATGGTAGGTATTCCTTCTCCAGATCAAAGAATTAAGAATTACCCTCATGAATTTTCCGGAGGAATGAGGCAACGTGCTATGATTGCTATGGCACTTTCCTGCTCACCGGATATATTGATTGCAGACGAACCAACTACGGCTTTGGATGTAACTATTCAAGCACAAATTCTTACATTAATAAAAGATTTAAACAAAAAGTTAAATATGTCTACAATTTTGATAACACATGATTTGGGTGTAGTTGCAGATGTATGTCAACGAATAGTAGTAATGTATGGCGGTCTTATTATGGAAGAGGGAACAAAGCGTGATATCTTTTATAATCCAAAGCATCCATATACAATGGGGTTGTTAAAATCCATTCCAAAGGTTACGGATGAAAAGCAAAGATTAGTACCTATTTTGGGAACACCTCCAGATTTATTACATCCTCCGACAGGATGTCCTTTCTGCAGCAGATGCAATTATGCAATGAGGATTTGTAAAGAAGAACAACCTCCATATTTTGAAGATGAGAAGGGACATAAGGTTATGTGTTGGTTTATGCATCAGAATGCTCCATATGTAGAAGAGTATGAAAAACAAAAAGGCGGGGTGAGAGCATGAACCAGGAAAAATTATTAGAAGTAAAAAACCTAAGAAAGTATTTTGAAAAGAATTCGGGGTTTAGTAAAAAGAACACTCAATATGTAAAAGCTGTGGATGATGTTTCTTTGTATATCAACAAGAGAGAAACATTAGGTCTTGTAGGAGAATCCGGTTGCGGTAAATCTACCACAGGAAGAACAATCATCCGTTTATACCGACCGACTAGTGGAGAAATACTCTATGATGGAGAGGATATTTCAAAACTAAGTGTATCGGAGCTTATGCCTTACAGAAAAAAGATGCAGATGATTTTCCAAGATCCTTATGCATCGCTGAATGCAAGGATGACGGTTGCGGATATTATCGGAGAACCATTGGTAATTCATAATTTGTATTCAGGCAAGGATAAAGAGGATAGAATAAAGGAACTTCTTGAAGTGGTGGGTCTAAGAACAAGTCACGCAAGTAGGTATCCTCATGAGTTCTCAGGAGGACAAAGACAGCGTATTGGCATAGCAAGAGCACTTGCAGCAAATCCTGAATTTATTATTTGCGATGAACCTATTTCGGCACTGGATGTGTCTATACAGGCACAGGTTGTAAATATGCTTGAGGATTTACAGGAAAAAATGGGATTGACTTATTTATTTATTGCCCATGATTTGTCAATGGTAAGGCATATATCCAGTAGGATAGGGGTAATGTATCTAGGAAGTCTTGTGGAAGTTGCAGATAGAAATGAATTGTACAATCATCCTGTTCATCCTTATACAAAAGCGCTTATGTCAGCAGTTCCCATTGCAGATCCGGATTTATCTGAAGAGGCAAAAAGAATTGTTTTGGAGGGAGATGTTCCAAGTCCTATAAATCCCCCGTCAGGGTGTAAATTCAGGACAAGGTGCAAATATGCGACTGAGAGATGCAGTCAGGAGAATCCTGTGTTAAAAGAAGTATCTAAGGAACATTTTGTGGCATGCAATTTGGTTTAACTTAGTAAGGCATTGAGTTGATTTGTAAGCTAATATATGGCAATTGCCAATAATTTTATTTATGTATGAGAAGTCTTAAAAAGAGTTCTTGTATTATTTGGAAATATTAAAAAATATTTCTGCATAAAAAATTTAAGGAGGAAAGTTATGAAAGTAAAGAGAATTTTAAGTCTATTTTTGGTAGCAGCTTTGGTTTTGGGTACATTTGTTGCTTGTGGTGGAAATGACTCAAAAGAAGAAAGCGGAGGATCAGATGGGATATTAGTTTGGAACATGGGAACTGAACCAAAGTATATTGATCCCCAGCTCAATACTTCTGCAGATGGTGGACATATCGACAATAATCTTTTTGAAGGACTGATGATTGACACTAAAGAAGGATTAGAATATGGCGCTGCAGAAAGCTACACTGTGGAAGCAAATGCTGAAGGTGTAGAAAACACAGTTTATACTTTTACAATCAGAGAAAATGCAAAATGGTCTGATGGAGAACCTCTAAAAGCTCAAGATTTTGAATATGCATGGGAAAGAGCATGTAAACCAGAAACAACAGCAAGCTCCGCCAACTTAATCTTTGATTATGTAAAAGGTGCAAAAGAGTTTTATGATGGAGAAGGAACTCTTGAAGATGTTAAGATTGATTGTTTAGATGACAAGACTTTAAAAGTTGAATTAAAGAATCCAACACCTTACTTCTTGAATTTAACTGCTTTCTATACATATATGCCATGTAGAGAGGATTTTGTGGAGGGAAAGACTGGTTGGGATAAGAATCCTGAAACCTGTATATCCAATGGACCTTTCAAAATGACAGAGTATAAAATTGGCTCACATATTATGATGGAAAAGAATGAGAATTATTGGGATGCTGAAAATGTTAAGTTAAATGGTGTTAAGGCTCTTATGATTCAGGAACCTACAACCTCTCTTCAGGGTTACCAGGCAGGAGATATTCAGGTTACTGATTGCATTCCGCAGGAAGATGTGCCTAAGCTAATTGCAGAGGATCCTAACTTCCATGTAGATCCATCAATGTCATCTGCATTTTACTCATTTAACCTTGATGTGGAACCTACAAATGACATAAATGTAAGAAAAGCAATGACTCTGGCTATTGACAGAAAAGCTTTGGTTGAGCAAGTTCTTAGAGGCGGAGAAGTTCCTGCAGTAGGATATATACCTCCTGGATTTACATTCTCAGATGGAGAAACTTCAGTAAGGGCAACTGACGAAAATGGCAAAGTGGTAAAAGAATACGGTATTGATCCATGGAATGTACAGGTAGAGGAAGCTCAGGCTTACCTTGCAAAAGCTGGTTACCCAAATGGTGAAGGCTTCCCGACAATCGAATTGCTTTACAACCAGAATGAAAATGACAAGAAAATAGCTGAAGCTATTCAAAATATGTGGAAAGAAAACCTAGGCATTACTGTAGAGCTTAGAAGCGAAGAATGGGGAACTTTCATTTCTTCAAGATACAATGGCAGCTTTGTTGTTTGCCGCGGTAACTGGGGCGGAGATTATAATGACCCTATGACAATGTTAGACTTATTCTCATCTTATGGAATTAACTATTCACAATGGAGATGGGAACCATACGCAGATAGAGAAACAGATACAGTAATGAATCCTGCAAACAAGACATATGATGAATTATTGAAGAAGGCATCTGTAGCGACAGGAGAAGAAAGAGATAAGATAATCAAAGAAGCCGAGAAACTTTTAGTTGAAGATGAAGCTGTAATCTTACCGCTTTACTACAATACAAACAAATACGTTGTTGATGGTGCAAAAGTAACAGGTGTAGAAATTGCTCCAATGGGACATTGGATGTTTAAAAACGCTGAAATGCTTTAATGCATAATCATAAATACAAGTACACATAATTATGCAAGGAGATTGAAAATGCAATCTCCTTTTGCATATGAAATGTAATTTTGGTATAATACTACGAGGAAAAGTGGTGTAATATAGGTGATGGAAATGTGGATAAACGTTATAGAAGATGAAAGTAATTTGAACTTTCTAATGGTGAAATATTTAGAAGAAGAAGGGTACAAAGTACGTAGCTTTCTGACAGGTGAAGAAGCCAGAAAATTTATGTCAGAGCCTGTGGATTTGTGGGTAATAGATATAATGCTTCCAGACACAAATGGATTTTCCTTGTTTAATGAAATTAAAAAGGTTCATCCAGAGGTTTATACCATATTTATTTCTGCAAGAAACCAGGATATTGATCGTGTTGCTGGCCTCGAGTTAGGCTGCGATGATTATATACCAAAGCCATTTATGGTAAGAGAATTGATTATAAAAGTCAATAATATTATGAAGAAGAACAAGGAGCAAAAGGAATATAAAATTATAGGATCATATAAAATTGACCTGCGAAGGCATAGAATAATGAAGGAAAACGAAATAATTGAAGTTTCCACAAAAGAATATGATTTATTGTTATATTTATTAAGCAATAAGGCTGTAGTTTTATCTAGAGATCAAATTTTAGATAATGTATGGGGCTTTGATTATTATGGTGCAGACAGGGTTGTAGATGATACTATAAGACGAATCAGAAAGAAAATTGAAGGATTACAAATTAAAACAATTTATGGACAGGGATATTGTTTTGAAGGAATAGATGAATATGAAGGATAAACCGATAAGTTATCAAATATGGGTAATAATTTCTACATTATGCAGCCTAGTAGCTATAGGTGCAATTGTGCTTTTTTTGGTTGTTTTGAAAACAGAGGGGTTTATAAGCATATCGGACTATAAACTACAGCTAGTGGCAATATTTTTTGAAATTATTTTATGTGTAATTGCCATAAATATGATAATTGCAAAAGCAATTGCAATAAAGATTATCAGACCACTTAAATTGATAGAACAGAAAATGAATCAGATATCTGTAATGCAATGCGAAGGCGAGCTTATAAGTGTTGACAGGCAGGATGAAATTGGGAACTTAACTAATTCTCTTGTAGATATGCAAAAAAATTTAAAAAAGATGCAAGAAGAGGAAGGATTCTTTTTGCAAAGTGTTTCTCATGGGCTTAAAACACCGATAATGGTAATAAAAAATTGCTGCCAGGCGCTTAAGGATGGTATATACATTCACAATTCAAAAGAGTACACCATATCAGTAATAGAGGAAGAAGCAGATACACTAGAGGATACTATAAAAAAATTTCTGATTATTAATTCTTTTGATTATATGTTGGGAAAGAAATCGGATTTTGTTGAAATAAAAATCAGGCGAATGCTGAGGGATATAGTAGACCGCGTCTCTGCAGGGAATAAAGATTTGGATATTTTACTTTCGGGCGAAGAATATAGCGTATGGGGTACAATGGATTTATTGAAAAGTGCCATAAATAACCTTATGGAAAATGCAATAAGGTATGCAAATACCTACATACACATTGAGATATTACCTGACGAAAGTAATCCGGAAAAGTATATTTTGGTTGCGATAAAAAATGATGGTGATGAAATTGAAGAATCTACTATTGCTGGATTTTTTCAAAAATATCATAAAGGACGAAAAGGAAACTTTGGTCTTGGTTTATATATAACAAAAAGAATTATGGAGTTTCATGATGGAGAGGTTTGGGCAGAAAATAAAACCAAAGAAGTTAAATTCGTAATGAAAATGAAGCGATATGAAAAAATATAAAATATAGGTATTATATGAAATTATTTTTATTATAAAAGGAAGGAGCATAATAAATGGACTTAAAACATAGGCCGATTATCGGCGTAACAGCAAAGTTTTTAAATAGAAGTGACATAGATTTAGAGGCTAGACAAAAATTAAAATATCAAAAAAGGCATTATATATCAAATAATTATATCAAGGCAATAACGGAGGCTGGAGCAACACCTATCATAATACCGGTGTATGATAATCCAGAGTTGGCAAATCAGATAATACCATTGATTGACGGCATAGTCTTTTCAGGCGGCTGTGATATTGATCCAAAGTATTTTGGAGAAGATCCCCATGATAAATTAGGAGAAGTTGTGCCTGAACTTGATGCAATGGAACTGTCTTTATTTAAAAAAATTGTTGAGGATACAAATATTCCTATTTTAGGAATATGCAGAGGTCTTCAGGTTGGTAATGTGGCTTGTGGTGGAAGTCTGTTTCAAGATATATCTTTAACTCAGGCAACCCTAAAGCATTCCTTAGGAGAAGATGCCAATCAGTATGAAATAGCACATAAGGTATTAATTGACAGGGATAGCAGGTTATATAATATAGTTGGAAAAGATGAGATTGGTGTAAATTCTTTTCATCATCAAATGGCAAAAAAAATCGCGTCAGGATTAAAGATGGTAGCAGTTTCTGAAGATGGTATCATAGAAGCATTAGAGCCGGAAAACCCGTCAGATGATAGATTTATATTGTTAGTTCAGTGGCATCCGGAAATGCTTGCACCAAGCGATAGTATCAGCGATGAAACAAGCAAAAAAATATTAAAGGCTTTTGTTGAAGCTTCGGGTAGATAGTGTAATTAGGAACTTGCAGCATATGTCTTGATACTATGGAAAAATTAAAAATTACCCTACTCACCTCTTCGGTTAATAGGGTAATTTTTCATACATGCATATTATGTTGCATAAGCAATGGATAAAGCATAAATGATTATTTAAATTAAAGGCTGAATTGTGCCTTTATTGCATCCTTACTCATTGCACCTACTGCTTTGTGAGTAATTTTTCCATCCTTCATCATTACCATTGTTGGAATACTCATAACCCCAAAGTTACCGGCAAGCTCCTGCTCCTCATCAACATTGATTTTACCAACCTTAACTTGCCCTTCCAGTTCTTCTGCAAGAATTTCAATAGTAGGGGACACCATTTTGCAAGGACCACACCAAGCTGCCCAAAATTCAATAAGTACAGGCTTATTTGAATTAATTACTTCATTTTCAAAGTTCTCATTAGTTATTTTAATTGACATCTTTAATACCTCCGTATAATAAATTTACAACTCTTACTTAAATTATTATGCTTAATTAAATCTTTGTTATGTTTATAATATACTTAAAGTTCAAAATATAAACAGTGATAATGTCACAAATTCAAGAAATTTTATAATTTTTCATGAGCTGTTCTTATAATTGCTTCCACAACAGTTGACAAATTATTTGCTTCACCTTTTTCCATGTCTTTTGTTTCAATGGCAGGATGTATGACAATATCAACTCTTTTACCGCACTCTACTTTACCTGTTTTTTCAAAAATATCTGAGGTGCCTTTCAAGGTTACAGGTATCACAGGGACACCGGGTTTTGTGGCAAGTCTCAGGCTACCTTTTTTAAATTCCTTGATTTCTCCGCCCTTACTTCTTGTGCCTTCAGGAAATACAACTAAAGAAAAGTCTTGCTCTATAAGCTCTATACCATATTGAATAGCTTTAAGAGCAGCTCTTGGATCATCTCGTTTCAGAAGTACACTGCGGATATTCTTAATCCATTCGCCGTAGAGGGGTATTCTTTCTAAATTATCTTTTGCAACAAAGCCGATTTGAACAGTGTTAAAAGCAGCACAACAAGCCGGAATATCAAAATATCCTTCGTGATTTACAGCATAAACAACAGGACCCTTTGCGGGTAAATTCTCTTTTCCCTGAATATGAAGATCAACCTTAAACGTATTCATAATAGCAGAACCCCAGGAAGAGGTAGCCTTAAGCTGTCCATCACGCTCTAACTCTAAATCTCCGGCAGCACGGGCATTAAGTATTTGTTTTTTGTAAGCTCTTAGATATTTAAGTGCATAAATCAACTTAAATAAGGGACCTATATTGGAAAATATTTTCAAATTTTATCAACCTCTCTTAGCATTAATATATATGAGAAAATGCAAATAAAATCCAAAATTCCAACAAGAATTTGTTTACATTTTCCTTAATATAATATACCATAATCTTAACGAAAGTCCAGTTGTTTATTTGTTTAAGTATTTTGCATCAGAGTTTATCTAATCTTAACATACTATATAATGTCAACGAGGCGTTTATTTTAAAGGAGGAAGAAATATGTTATTATTAAATTTGAATTATGTTCCTAATAAGGAGTTTGAGGCACTTGGTCTTGTAAAGGGCAATGTGGTACAATCAAAAAATGTTGGAAAAGATTTTATGGCAGGAATAAAAGGTCTTGTTGGAGGAGAGCTTACAGGATATACAGAGATGCTTACTGAAGCAAGAATTATTGCAACAAACAGGATGATTGAAGAGGCAGAGAAAAT
>CAZWCK010000014.1:0-1414 GCA_964632625.1 uncultured Oscillospiraceae bacterium | reverse complement strand
GTATTTATATTACTTCTTGCAGGGTTTATTCGTATCTGGGCATATGTTGAAGTGTTGGAATTGTTCAAAACACTGCCTGAAGGACAACAGTTTTTCTTTGAATCTACGGATATGGTAGTAAGAAATGCTATTATTGGAATCAGATGTGACTTTCTCACTGTAATATTTAAATCATTGACGTATATTGGGAATGCGCAAAGTATTACAGTCATTTGCATAGTGTTGCTTCTTATGAAAAATACTAGAAGCAGATATGGTTTGCCTGTAACCCTTGCAGTAATATGCTCTTCCAGTCTCCAGACTATTATAAAACATATAGTAGAAAGACCGAGACCTGAGATTTCCGAATTTTTGATTTCTCAAGGAGGCTATAGCTTTCCAAGTGGGCATTCTTGTTCAGGCCTTGTGTTTTATGGGTTTTTGATTTATCTGATAAATAAGAGAATAGAAAATCGAAAAAAGGCAAACATTATGTCTATTGCCTTGAGCTTACTTATAATGGCTATAGGCTTTAGCCGGGTATATTTGGGAGTTCACTACCCTTCGGATGTAATGGGGGGCTGGTGTCTAGGGGGAGCTATACTAGTTGTGGCAATAATGATTTATGATAAGGGGGAAAGAATATGTCAAAAGTAATAATAATAGGAGGAGGTCCTGCAGGGATTTCTGCAGCACTATATACATTAAGGGCAGGGATAGAGACTTTGATAATAAGCAAAGATTACGGATCTCTGGGAAAAGCTGAGAAAATAGAGAATTATTATGGTTTAGAGCAGCCTGTTTCAGGGAAAAATCTTGTTGAGACAGGAATTTCACAAGCTATAGGGCTTGGAGCTATAGTAATAAAGGAAGAAGCAATAGGCTTTGGATATGAAGAAAAATTTGTGGTTACTACAACAAAGAATAAATATGAAGCTGATGGGGTAATAATAGCCACTGGCTCTCCAAGAAAAGCTCCTAAGATAAAGGGCATTTCAGAATTTGAGGGAAGCGGAGTTAGTTACTGTGCAGTTTGTGATGCATTTTTCTTTAGAGGAAAGAATGTTTGCGTATTGGGAAATGGTGAATATGCTTTGAGTGAAGCAAAAGAACTTCTTCCTGTAGTAAATTCAGTTACAATTCTTACAAATGGTGAAACCTTGAAGGAAGCAACCCATCCGGGAGCATTGAGCGCAGTAGAAATTTTAAAAAACAAAGGTGCTGCAATACAGATAATAGACGATAAAGTTCTTGAAATTGCAGGAGACATAAAGGTCAATAGAGTAATATTTGAAAATGAAAATCAATTGGAAATAGAAGGAGTTTTCATAGCCTATGGTAGCGCAGGAAGTGCTGACCTTGCAAGAAAAATGGGCGCAGATGTTGCAGGAAACAGGATAGTAGTAGATGAAAATATGGCAACAACTTTGCCTGG
>CAZWCK010000013.1:0-17128 GCA_964632625.1 uncultured Oscillospiraceae bacterium | reverse complement strand
CTAGGAGGTTTGAGATATTACGACAGAAAGGAAATCAAGGACATTGTGGCATATATGAGACTTGTACAAAATCCGGCAGATGATCTTTCTCTTGCAAGAATAATCAATGAACCAAAGCGTGGAATCGGCGATAAGACTTTGGACAAGATAAAAGCTCTTGCCCTTACAAGAAATGAGAGTTTGTTAACTTGCCTTTCTGACGATACGGTGGTTGAGGGATTACCTTCGAAAGCAGTAGATAGTGTCAAGGAAATGGTTGCAGTTATTTTGGGGTATGGGCAGGAAAAAGAAAATCTAAAGGTTTCTGACATCTATGATGGTTTACTTAAAAGAACGGGGTATTTGTCATTTCTTGAAGGTCAGAACACAGTTGAGGCAGAGAGCAGAATTGAGAACCTATTGGAATTCAAATCTGTAATATATGATTATGAGAAGGAAACTCCTGAGCTTTCATTGGCAGAGTTCATGGAAAAAATAGCATTGATGTCAGAGATAGATAATCACGATGAATCTGAAAATGCAATTGTTCTTATGACCATGCACAGTGCAAAGGGATTGGAATTTCCCGTAGTATTTATGCCGGGAATGGAGGACGGATTGTTTCCGGGATGGCGTTCCTTAGAAAAGGAAGGCGGAGTTGAGGAGGAAAGAAGGCTTTGTTATGTAGGAATGACCAGAGCAAAGCAAAAATTGTACATGACAAGTGCAGCGATGAGAACCATGTATGGACGTACAGATTATACAAGAGAATCCCAATTCATGAGAGAAGTTGATAAAAAGCTTTTGGATGGGGATGCTATATATGAAAAAAAGAAAAGAAATGATTCTGGTTTTGATTCAGGATTTGGTTTTGGTGGTTCAGCAAATTCTTTTGGATCAGTAAGCAGAGGGGATGGATATAGCAATCCTGTTCCCCATAGACCTTTCGATTCCTTGAAATATGCAAAACAGGAAATAAAAAATAAGGCAACCGGTGCAGGAAAGACTTTTGCATCCGGAGACAAGGTTAAGCATACTAAATTTGGAGAAGGAATGGTTATTGAAGCTGATGCAAAGACAGTGAGTATAATGTTTGATGAAATTGGATTGAAAAAACTAGCAAAGGATATTGCTCCGATTGAAAAATTATAATTAAGGATAAGATGATTATGGACAAGAGGACAGAAAACTTAAATAGAATTAAAGAGTTGGTTGCAACGCTAAATGAGGCTTCAAAGGCATATTACAGTGAGAGTAGGGAAATAATGCCTAATATAGAGTATGACAAGTTGTATGATGAATTGGTAGATTTAGAAAAATCAACCAAAATTGTATTGTCAAATAGTCCAACTGTCAATGTAGGATATGAGGTTTTAAGCAATCTGCCAAAGGAAAAACATGCAAGTAGAATGCTTTCACTTGATAAGACAAAGGATGTATCAAATTTGAAAGAATGGCTGGGTGAAAAAGAGGGAGTAATTTCATGGAAGCTTGACGGGCTTACCATAGTGCTTACCTATGATGGTGGAAAACTTGCGAAAGCGGTAACCAGAGGAAATGGTGAAATAGGTGAGGTTATTACAAGCAATGCCACCAAATTTGCAAACATACCACTTTCTATTCGTTTCAAGGGTAAATTAGTAATTAGAGGAGAGGCGGTAATCAAATATTCTGATTTCAACAAAATTAATCAGGAGATTGAGGATATAGATGCAAAATACAAAAATCCAAGAAATCTTTGCAGTGGGAGTGTGAGACAGCTTAACAATAAAATAACCGCACAAAGGAATGTGCATTTTTATGCGTTTTCCTTGGTGGATATGTTTAACTCTGATAATTCAGAGGACAATATTAGAAAAACAAAAATAAAAAATGAGGAATCAGAGAGTAATAATATTACGATAGAATTTGAAAAAAGAACGGAGCAACTGGATTGGCTGAAAAGTCAAGGATTTGACGTAGTTGAGTATATCAAAGTTGTTGTAGGAAATCAAAACGAAGAGGGGTGTCAAAGTTCAAAGCCCAAGATATATTTCAGTATGGAGGAGGCCGTACAGTATTTTGCTGAAAAAATTATCCATAATGATGTACCTTCAGATGGTTTAGTTCTGATGTATGACGATATTGGTTATGGAAAGTCCCTTGGCACAACTGCCAAATTTCCAAGAGATGCAATAGCATTCAAGTGGAAGGACGAGATGAGGGAAACACAGCTTGTAAAAATTGAATGGAGTCCTTCAAGGACAGGTCTTATTAACCCTGTGGCTATTTTTGAACCTGTGGAGCTAGAGGGAACTACTGTTACAAGGGCATCTGTTCATAACCTTAGTATTATGAAGGAGTTAAAGCTTGGAATAGGTGATACCATAGAGGTTTATAAGGCTAACATGATAATACCGCAGGTTGCAGGAAATCTTACAAAAACCGGAAATGTTGTAGTGCCGGAAACATGTCCCGTATGTGGTAAACATACCATAATCAAGAAGGATAAGGATGTTGAGGTACTTTATTGCCCAAATGAGAGATGTCTTGCAAAGCAAATAAAGTCTTTTACTCATTTTGTGAGTCGGGATGCAATGAATATGGAGGGACTGTCGGAGGCTACCATAGAGAAATTAATAGCAGTAGGCTTGATTAAGGAGCTTGCAGATTTATTTCACATAGAAGAGTTTGAGGAAACCATTGTAGATATGGAGGGCTTAGGAAAGAAATCCTTCAATAATCTCGTGGCTTCTGTTAAGGCGGCAAGAAAGACTACAGCGGCTAGATTCTTGTATAGCTTGGGAATTTCAGGTATTGGTGTTGCCAATGCTAAATTAATCAGCAAGGCATGTTGCAATGACTGGTTTAAGATTCAGGGACTCTCAAGAGAAGAACTGTTGTCTATTTCTGGAATTGGAGATGTAATGGCGGACAATTATGTGAATTTCTTTAAGGACGAAGAAAAAGGGCGAATTGTAGCTGACTTGCTTAAAGAAATAGAAATTGAAAGTTCAACTTCGGTAGTAAGCGAACAGATCTTTGAGGGAAGGACTTTTGTAATAACCGGTTCTTTGAATTCTTTTGAGAATCGGGATGCAATGAAAAGCTTCATCGAAGAACGAGGGGGCAAAGTAGCCGGCTCAGTGTCTTCAAAGACAGATTATTTAATAAACAACGATAATTTGTCTGGAAGTACGAAAAATAAGAAGGCAAAGGAGTTGGGAGTTCCGATTATTACAGAGGAGGAATTCAGGGCGATTAAGTAGAAAACGGAAAAAACCCGAGGTAATTTCTGCGGTAATTTCTGCCTTAAAAACTTTACCTAATTAACGTATTGACTTGATAAAGAAAATATGATATTATTCTTTTTGTAGTTAGATTATTGTAATCTGCATTTTGCACAAAGAAAGGCTCATAAGATGAGAATTATATCTAAATTTTTATTGAAAAAGGTACATCATCATAGATGCAGGGTTTGTATTTAGGCAATTTTATTGAAAATTAAAGCCTAACGATGCAAGCCCAATTTAAGTTGCTGGGAACTTGCATCTAAAGGATATGTTTATTATTATCACTTGATGTAAGTCAGGTGATTTTTTTTAAGCTAAACATTCATTGATATTTTAGCTCAATATTAAAAAGAGATGGAAAGGCTTAATAGCCCCAAAAAATAACATTAAAAGGAGAATAGCAGTATAAAAAGGCTGCTTGTACGATAATCATGAAATATTTGACAATAGAAGAAGAAATGGAATTATCACATAAACGATACTTGTTTACTAATAAAATAATGGGATTTCTCGCAGAGCGAGGTTTTACATATTATGAAGCGGAGAGACCTACCTGTGACATTACAACATCTATTTTGGAGAGTGTAAAGCATAAATGGAGTCAAAATTTAAACTTAAATGTGTTTTACAATGACAAAGTTTATGAAGATATGAATAACCCATTACCAGGTATAAGAAAGCTTGGTATGGAAAGTATTGGAGAAGGAAAAATATTAACAGACATTGAGACTATATCAATGGCAAATGAAATATTACAGGAAATTGGAAGAGAATACGTTATTGAAATTTCAGATAGCAATTTGCTCACAACCCTTTTCAAGAGCCTCAATATTCCAAAGCAGGAACAGATTGAAGCAAGAAAGCTGCTTAAGGTAAAAAATCATTCGATGTTAGATGAATTTTGCAAGAATATGGGAGATAGCCCGGAAGAAAAATTGTTTAAGGATTTACTTACGCAAAAAATGAGCATGAAAGAAATTTATGAACTGGTACTTCAGTGTAGTGACAATTCTCCTTTCAAAAGAGGGATTGAAAATTTAATAAATATTTCTGAAAGAAGAAAAAACATGGGTATGGAAGCAGCTGTTGATATTGATATGTCAATGACACAAGAATTTGATTATTATGATGGATTGATTTTGAGAGGTTATGTAAAGGGCTGTAATCAGGCAATATTGAAAGGCGGAAGATACAAAGCTGTATCGGAAAATATGGATAAGAAAATTCCGGCAATTGGTTTTTCAATCTTGGTAGATGAGGCAGTTAAGTTGATTTAAAGATAAATTAAAAAGGCTATACAAACAGAATTTATTTTGTATAGCAGAAAAGATGGAGGCAGTAGATGATTAACATAGCAATTCCAAAAGGAAGATTAGGTAAAAGTGCAGTGAAGCTATTGCAAAATTGCAATATTGGGAAAAGTATAAACATGGATTCAAGAGAGTTAATATTTGAAGATGTTGAGAATGAAATAAAGTTTATGCTTTTGAAAAATTCAGATGTAATAACATATATAGAAAAGGGTATTGCTGACTTAGGAATAGCAGGAGAAGATATGCTTATGGAAGCAAAACCAAATTTATATAAATTAAAGAATTTACAAATAGGTAAGTGTAAAATATCAATGGCTGCAAAGGTAGAAGATAAGTTTTCGTATCAAATTGAGAATAAACCTAAAAATGTTTTGCGGGTTGCAACAAAATTTGAAAACATAGCAAGAGAATATTTCCAAGAAAGGTGTCAGAATGTTGATATTATAAAGCTAAACGGTTCTATTGAATTGGCACCGCTTTTGGGTTTATCTGATGTGATAGTTGATATAGTAGAAACAGGAAATACATTGAAGGCAAACGGCCTAGAGGTTATTGAAGATATGTATCCCATATCAGCATATTTAATTTCAAATAAAGTAAGTTATAGGTTTAATAAGGAAAGAATTAACAAAATTTTAGAACTTTTGGATTAAATAGGGGGAAGGATTTGAAATGATTAAAATAATAAATAAAGATGGAGCGAAGCAATTCCTTTGTGAATTAGCTGCGAGAAATGAAGATAATAATTTGAATGCGGAAGCAATTGTAAAGCAAATAATTCAAAATGTCAAAACAAATAAAGACATGGCGGTGAAGGATTATTGCTGTAAATTTGATGGTGTCAGCATGGAAATGATGGAAAGCTTAGAGGTGAGTCAAGAAGAAATTTCTGAGGTAATAAAGGCTTTAGATCCAAAACTATTGGAAAGTCTGGAAAAAAGCCGCGACAATATATGGGATTACCACAAAAGACAATTTAGGGAAAGCAATATATATAGTAACGAAGACGATACTATTACATTGGGACAGCTTATTAGGCCAATAGACAAGGTGGGAATATATATTCCGGGTGGAAAAGCCTCATATCCGTCAACTGTTTTGATGAATTGTATTCCGGCAAAAATTGCAGGGGTTAGAGAAATAATAATGGTAACACCACCAGACAAGGATGGGAAAGTTGACGAAAAAATTCTTGCGGCTGCAAAGATAGCAGGAGTTGATAGGATTTTTAAAGTAGGAGGGGCTCAAGCAATTGCAGCACTTGCTTATGGAACGGAGACAATTCCAAAAGTCGATAAAATAACAGGACCGGGGAATATTTACGTTGCAATAGCCAAAAAAATGGTTTCACAAATAGTTGGGATAGATATGATAGCAGGGCCAAGTGAAGTTCTTGTTATAGCAGATGAAAATGCAAATCCTGTTTATGCGGCGGCAGACATGCTTTCTCAGGCTGAACACGATGAGATGGCAGCTGCAGTATTGCTTACAAATAGTCAAAGGTTTGCTGAGAAGATGCAAAAAGAAATTGACTTACAGCTAGAAAGATTAGAACGTAAACAGATTGCAAGCTTGTCGATAGAGAGTAACAGTGCAATAGTGGTAATGGAAAATATAAATGAATGTATTGAGATTGCAAATGCTGTTGCACCTGAACATTTAGAATTGTTGGTAAGAAATCCTTTTGAAATATATAAGCAGATAAGAAATGCGGGAGCTATTTTTTTAGGAGAATATACACCAGAACCGGTGGGAGATTATTTTGCAGGGCCTAATCACACCCTACCCACAAGTCAGACAGCAAGATTTTCATCACCATTAAGTGTAGATGATTTTATCAAGAAAACTTCTCTTATATATTATAGCAAAGAGGCACTTAGGACTGCAAAGGAAGACATTATCAGAATTGCAGAGTGTGAAGGTCTTACAGCACATGCAAATTCCATAAAAGTCAGGGAATTTTAAGAAAATAATTATACCGGTCAATTTATTTGACCGTTGCATAGATGGAGGTAAAAAATGACAATACAATTAAAAAAAAACATAAGGGATTTAAAGCCCTATTATGTAAATGACAAGGAATATATAGTAAAAATAGATGCAAATGAAGGCGCAGATTATATGAAATATGGTCGTAACCTTTATCCTGATAGTGATGCAAGAAAATTACGACAGAGAATGGCAGAATTTTATGGGTGCGAGCCAGAAAACATTATAGTAGGAAATGGCTCCAGTGAGATTATTAATCTGGTTATTAATGCTTGCTGTGAATGCGATGACAAGGTGCTTACTTTTTTTCCATGCTTCAGCATGTATGAGGCTTACTGCAGCCTTTGCGGAGCAAAGATAGAGTATGTTGAAGAACAAAATATGGAGGTATTTTTGTCAAAGATTGAAGATGTAGAGCCAAAGGTGGTAATTCTTTGCAATCCGAATAATCCTACGGGATATGTGACCCCAAAGGAAGATGTAATAAAAATGCTGGATAAGCTTGCAGAAAAAAAATCCACAGTGTTAATAGATGAAGCCTACATGGATTTTGTGGAGGAATCTGCAATTAAGTACATTAACAAATACAAAAATCTGATTGTGGCAAGAACTATGTCAAAGGCTTTCGGACTTGCAAATATAAGGGTGGGCTGTGGTATAGCCAGTGAGGAAGTAATCCAGCAGCTTTGGGCGGTTAAGGCTCCATATAATGTTAATGGACTTTCTCAGGAAATGGCATGTCGTGCTTTCAACAATGTAGCTCTTGTCCGGGAATACATTGATGGTGTAATACAAAGACGAGAAGTTTTCTCAAGACAATTGGAAGAAAGAGGATTTGAAGTATTCCCATCAGGTGCCAATTTTGTACTTATAAAAACAAAAATTTCGGAATTTGCGGATAAACTGGAAAGACAAGGCGTTCTGATTAGATCCTTTGGTGGAGAATTAACGGGTTTTTATAGAATAACAATAGGAACAGAAGAAGAAATGAAAATTGTGCTTCAACTGCTCAACTAAAAGGATAGTGTAAAGTATCTATGAAACAAATCAGGAAGGAAAAAGAAAAATGAGAATAGGTGAAATACAAAGAAACACAAAAGAAACGCAAATTTCGGTAAAGGTATGCTTCTTGTCAGATGAAAATACAAAGGCTTCAAGTATTGATACAGGAATAGGATTTTTGGATCATATGCTTACGCTATTTGCATTTCATGGAAAATTGAAAATTGAACTAAAATGCAAGGGTGACTTATATGTAGATACACATCATTCTGTGGAGGATATAGGTATATGTCTTGGGAAAGCTTTTGCAGAAGCTTTGGGAAGTAAAAAAGGAATTGCAAGATATGGAAATTCAATAGTTCCAATGGATGAAGCCTTGGCAAGATCGGTAATAGACATTAGCGGAAGACCGTATCTAGTGTTTAATGTCGATTTGAAAAAAGAAAAATTAGGGCAGATAGACAGCGAGGATTTCAAGGAGTTTTTTAGAGCCTTTGTAATGAATGCAGGGGTTACAGCACATTTTGAAGTGTTATATGGTGAGAATGATCATCACAAGATTGAAGCTATATTTAAAAGTTTTGGAAGGTCAATGGCAGAAGCTGTAAAAGTTGTTTCTCAGGATACCCCTTCTACTAAAGGTGTACTATAAGAAACAATTTTATGGTAAATTGTTTGAAAGCCAGGAAGAGTTTAATTGCTAACAAATATCTAGCAAATATTAAGATAAAAGAGGTAAAACATGAATGTAATTGTAGATTATGGAAGAGGAAATTTGGGCTCTGTGAAGAATGCATTTGATAAAATTGGGTTTGAAACAGAAATTACAGATAATGCAGATAAAATAAGGGCGGCAAAGTCAATAATAATCCCGGGTGTAGGGGCATTTGCAGATGCCATGAAAGCACTGAATGACAAGCATCTAGTGGAAGTATTAAAAGAAGAGGCAGAAAAAGGCAAATTCATATTGGGTATTTGCTTAGGGATGCAGGTATTATTTGATAAAGGCTTTGAATTCGGGGAAACTGAAGGTCTCAGTTTGATAGAAGGAACTATCAAATATATGGATATTAAATTGAAGGTTCCTCACATGGGTTGGAATGATTTAAAATTTCAAAAAAAAGATTCGATTCTCAAATATATTGAAGAGGGTGACTATGTATATTTTGTTCATTCATTTTATGCCGATACTAAACCCGAAAATGTTGTAGCTTATGCAGAATATGAAATAGTGACTCCCGGAATAGTAAAAAATAAAAATGTGTATGGAATTCAGTTCCACCCTGAAAAAAGCGGCGTTGTAGGAGAGAGAATATTACGGGCATACAAGGAAATGGTAGAAAGAGGTAAGATATGATAATATTTCCGGCAATTGATATAAAGGATAATAAATGTGTCAGGCTGACACAAGGGAATTACAGTAAAGTAAAAGTATATGATGAAGACCCTGTAATGGTTGCAAAAGAATGGGAAGCAAAAGGCACAGAATATCTTCATATAGTAGATCTTGACGGTGCCAGAGGAGATTTCCTTGTAAATGACAGGCTTATCGAAAAAATCATAAAGGAAATAAATATTCCTGTGCAAATTGGAGGTGGCAACAGGTCATATGAGAGAGTTTCCAGGTTAATTTCTTTGGGAGTTTCAAGAGTTATATTGGGAACAGTTGCCATAGAAGAAAAGGAATTGGTAAGAAAAATGGCTGTAGACTTCGCTGATAAGCTGGCGGTTTCCGTGGATGCAGTAGAGGGAAAGGCAAAAACTAGAGGATGGGAAAATGAAACAAATGTAGATGTCTTGGAGGTTTGCAGCTTTATGGAGCAAATAGGTATAAAAACTCTTATATATACTGATATTTTGAAGGATGGTATGCTTGAAGGACCAAATCTTGAAATCTATAGCAAATTGATGAAGGAAACCAGTCTTGATATTGTGGCATCGGGAGGGGTGACTACATTGGAGGATGTGAATAACCTAAAAAATATGAATATGTACGGTGCAATAATAGGAAAGGCATTTTATGATAAAAGACTGGAGTTTGAGGAGGTAAAAAATGTTAGCAAAGAGAATAATTCCTTGTTTGGACGTTAGAAACGGCAGGGTTGTAAAGGGACAGCAATTTAGAAATATAGTAGATGTGGACACTCCGGAAAGATTAGGGAAATTTTATAGTGATGAAGGTGCAGATGAGCTGGTTTTCTATGATATTACAGCTTCAAGTGAAGAAAGAAAGATTTCTCTGGATTTTGTAGAGAAGGTTGCAAAAAATATAAATATTCCTTTTTGTGTAGGAGGCGGAGTTGCCAGTATAGACGATTTTTATTACATATTGAGACGTGGAGCGGATAAAGTTTCAGTAAATTCAGCGGCAGTAAAAAATCCTCAATTAATAAAAGAGGCTTCTCAGACCTTTGGAGCTCAGTGTGTGGTGTTATCGATAGATGCAAAAAGAAGGACTTCTTGTAGTGAGAGTTGGGAAGTTTATGTAAAGGGCGGCAGAGAGGCCACAGGAATTGATGCAATTCAGTGGATAAAGCAGGCTGTTGAATTGGGGGCAGGAGAAATTGTCGTAAACAGCATAGATGAAGACGGAATGAAAAATGGCTATGATATAGAATTGCTAAGTCTTATAACAAGTCAAGTACAGGTTCCGGTAATAGCTTCCGGTGGAGCAGGGAAAAAGGAAGATTTTTTGGAGGCTGCTAAAAAAGCAGATGTGGATGGGATACTTGCAGCATCAGTATTTCACTATGGAGAAATAAGTATTTCGGAATTGAAGAAGTATTTGAGAGACAATGGAGTTTCAATCAGGCTTTAATAGTAAAAAATAAACAAAAAACGACGAAAGTAATAGAGTAAAATAAACGAAAAGAAAGGGTCAAAAGTAATGGAAAAAATAAAAACAATGCATTTTGATATAAATAAAATAAAATATGATGATAGGGGATTAGTTCCTTGCATTTGTCAGGATTATAAAACAAATGAAGTGCTTATGTTGGCATATATGAATAGAGAATCCTTGAAAATTACATTGAAGGATAACCTTGCTTGCTATTATTCACGAAGCAGGCAGGAGCTTTGGAAAAAGGGTGCAACCTCAGGACATATGCAAAAAATAAGGGAGTTGTATTATGATTGCGATAAGGATACTTTATTGATAAAGGTGGAGCAGACGGGGAATGCCTGCCATACAGGGGCATATTCGTGTTTCTTTAATAAAGTGGAACTGACTAGAGAAATTAATAGTAGGGTGGAGCTGTCCGGTAATATTGACAGTAATTTAGATAAAAGGAATTTTGATACTGAACTAAAACTTGAAGCTGCAGATGGGGAAAAACTATGCAAGAGTTGTCAGAAGAATAAATTAGAAGGTAAGGCAAATATAGGAGAGCCGGATATATTAGAAAAGTTATATTTATTAATTTCAGACAGAAAAGAAAATAAAAAAGAAGGTTCATATACAAACTATTTGTTTGATAAGGGGCTTGATAAAATACTAAAAAAAGTCGGGGAGGAATGTTCAGAAACAATTATTGCCGCAAAGAATAATATAAACAAGGATTTGATAAGTGAAACTGCCGATTTGATATATCACATGATGGTAATGCTCATAAATCAGGGAATATCACTGGAGGAAATTAAAAGTGAATTGAAAAATAGATATAAATAAATGCAAAACAAATTAAGAATCAACAAATTTATTTTATTAATTATTAAATCAAGATCATTAAATTAAGTTGCATTATATTAATGCATGTGTTAGAATTCAAGAAATAATTCACTGATATTTTGCCACCGGGTAAAGTAATCAGGGTGCTTGAACACATTCCGATAGGTCGTAGCAGGAATGTTGTGCAGGCATTTTTTTTGTTTTAAGATTAGAAAATATTATATAATAATTGCTAGTTTTGGAGGAGATTGTTTGTGAAAAATGATAAAGAACAAGGTGTTTTAAAGATATTTATAAAGTATGTAAGCTTAAATGTGATGGGAATGTTGGGATTGTCCAGCTATATTCTTGCAGATACATTTTTTGTTGCAAAAGCTATGGGTACAAATGGGCTTGCTGCGTTAAATTTTTCAATATCAATTTTTAGTATAATTAATGGAATCGCACTTATGATAGGCATTGGTGGTGCAACCAAATATTCAATTGTCAAAGCACAAAACGATAAAAATGCTGATGAAATATTTGGAAATGCGATAGAAATAGGCCTGTTTGCAGGGGTTATTTTTATAATAATAGGGGTGTTTTTAGCAGGTGATTTAGCACAGCTTTTGGGCGCTGATGAAGTTACAATGCCACTTACAGAGGTATATTTGAGGATAATACTAATCTTTGCACCATTTTTTATTGCAAATGGTATAATGCTTGCATTTGTAAGAAACGACAATAACCCAAATTTATCTATGATAGCAATGCTAATAGGGAGTTTGTTGAATATTTTGCTTGACTATATATTAATAGTAAAATTATCAATGGGTATGTTTGGAGCTGCTTTTGCCACAGGACTTGCTCCTATATTGAGTTTATGTGTTTTATCACTGCATTTTCTATTGAGAAAAAACCAGTTTAATATAATATTTTGTAAGATTAAATTCTCGTATATTTGTAATATGATAAAACTAGGTCTTTCTGCGTTTATTACAGAAGTCTCATCAGGTGTTGTTTTAATAACTTTTAATCTTATAATTTTTGGACTTATGGGTAATGTAGGTGTAGCAGCATATGGTATTGTAGCAAATATTGCAATGGTAGTAATTGCTATTTTTACAGGTATAGCACAAGGAATACAGCCAATTGCAAGCAAAGCATATGGGCAAAATAATGAAATTCATATGAGACATATATTACGATATGGAATTATTTTTTCCCTTGCATTATCATTTCTCATATACATATTAGTTTTTCTAAACACTGAAAAAATAGTTGAAATATTTAATAGCAACGAAAATTCTCAACTTGCAATGCTTGCCCAAACAGGCATAAGAATATATTTTGTAGGATTTTTCTTTGCAGGTATTAATATAATATTTGCAGCATATCTAAGCGCAGTAGATAGAGCAAGGGGTGCTTTTTTAATTTCAATAATGAGGGGATTTACGCTTTTGCTACCTGTTGTTTTTGTATGCAGTTTTGTTTGGGAAATGACAGGTGTTTGGTGGTCATATGTAATAACTGAGCTTATTGTTATGTTGGGAATTGTATTTAGCAGAAACAAAAACAAAGCTTGTTTACTAAGATTTACAACGTAAAATAATTGTTGTAAGCATGATTCTATGGTAAAATACTTAATAAGTACAATACTTTAATAGGAGGTATGGACATGGCATCCATTAGAGAAATAAAACTTTCAGATATAGAAGGCTTTAAAATTGGGCATGCGCAGAACGAAAAAGGAATTACAGGTTGTACAGTTATAATTTGTGAGAAAGGTGCAACGGCAGGCTGCGATGTTCGAGGAGGCGGCCCTGCGTCTAGAGAAACAGAGGCATTGAAATCAGTAAATATGGTAGAACAGATTCACGCAGTAATGCTTTCCGGAGGTAGTGCTTATGGTCTTGATGCAGCTTCAGGAGCTATGCAGTATCTTGAAGAAAAAGGTGCAGGATTTGATGTTGGAGTAGGGGTTGTTCCAATTGTTTGTGGTGCTTCTTTGTTTGATCTTGTAGTAGGAGACCCAAAATGCAGGCCTGACAAAGCCATGGGATATCAGGCTTGTAAAAACTCTGAAAATCTAAAGACTTGTGAAATGCAGGGGAGCATAGGAGCAGGAATAGGAGCTACAGTAGGAAAATTCTTGGGCACTGAATATATGATGAAAAGTGGACTTGGGACATATGCCGTTCAGACAGGAACAGTAAAATGTGGGGCTATTGTAGTAGTAAATGCATTAGGTGATGTAGTTGACATAGAAACCGGGGAAATATTGGCAGGAATGTTGAATGAGGCAAAAAATAGTTTTGCAAATACGGAGAAAATAATGTTAGAACAAATTAGCAAGGAACGGAATGTGTTTAATGGAAATACAACGCTAGGATGTATAATTACAAATGTAAAAATTACAAAAACCCAATGCAATAAACTGGCTCAAATTGTTCATAATGCGTATGCAAGAGCAATAAGACCGGTACATACTTATGCAGATGGTGATACAATTTTCATAATGTCCACATGTGAGGTTGAGGCAGATATCATGGGGCTTGGGGTGTTAGCAACCAATGTGATGGCAAAAGCCATAAACAATGCGGTTATAGAAGGGAAGTAAATAAGCAGCAAATAATAAGCAGCAAATAATGGTTGACTAAACACACTTTTGCCAATATAATAATTAAGTACGAATTGTCCTTTGACAGCTCCGTTAGGTATGGTTTGGGTCCTGCGCAATAGGACACTGTGAACCTTGTCAGGTCCGGAAGGAAGCAGCAATAAGCGGAAGCTCCTATGTGCCGCAGATAAGCCTTCTCCAATGCCTGCGGAGCTCTCAAAGGACAATTTTGTATTAGAACGAGCAAAATAACAAAAAGCCAAATTGATTGACTAAATCAAAAAGTTATTTTGAATATGAAAAGACTAACTCTGTGGGAGAAGAAAACATGTATACAGCTTTATATAGAGCATATAGACCCGAAGTGTTTGATGATATGCTAGGTCAGGAGCACATAGTAAAAATAATAAAAAATCAATTGCTAACAGGCTCAGTTAGCCATGCTTATTTGTTTTGCGGTACAAGAGGAACAGGAAAAACTTCAACAGCAAGATTGCTTGCAAAGGGGGTCAATTGCCTAGCAGAAGAAGGAAATAGACCTTGCGGGGTTTGTGAAAACTGTAAGGCAATAAAAGACGGAGTTTTCATGGATGTAATAGAGATAGATGCGGCATCCAATAATGGTGTTGAAAATATTAGGGAACTTCGTGAAAGCGTGAAATATCCGCCGGCTATTGGCAGAAAAAAAGTGTATATAATAGATGAAGTACACATGCTCTCTACAGGAGCTTTTAATGCGTTGTTAAAAACTCTGGAAGAACCTCCTGAAAATGTAATGTTTATTCTTGCAACGACAGAACCTCAGAAACTACCTGCAACCATATTATCAAGGTGCATGAGACTTGATTTTAAACGTGTTCCTGAGAGAATTCTTGCTCAGGGAATGGAGAAAATTTGCAAGGACAAAGGTATTGAGATTGAGAGTGGGGCAATAAAACTGATTGCTACTAATGCAGATGGTTCAGTAAGAGATGGCCTTAGCATTCTCGATCAGTGCATTTCAGCAGGGCAGAAGGTTATAACAAGAAATGATGTTCTTGAATTCATAGGAACTGTTGGAGAAGAGGTTTTCATGGAAATGACTTCCTTTGTAAAATACAAGAATACATCGGAAGCCTTGTTACTGTTAGAAAAGGTACTTGCTGACGGAAAAGATGTAAGGCAGTTCATGAAGGATTGGTTGGCACATTATAGAAGCTTGCTGATAATTAAGTTTATAAAAAACCCTGAGGATTTACTCAATATGTCCTGCGAAAACGTGGATAGAATGCGTGAGCAAAGCGACAGATTGGATCTGAATGAAATAAATGATGCAATTTTGGGATTGGCAGGGATTATTTCAGAGGCTAAATGGTCTACGCAACCTAGAATACTTTTAGAGCTTGGTATAGTGAAAATGTCTTCAGGATTGATAAGTGCTCCTATGGGAATGACTAGGGAAACTGAAAATAGTGGACAAGTACAAAGTCAGTTTATGGAATCAGCAATATCAAAGGATATTGCAGTCCCAACAAATAATTTAGTGAAAGACAATATTACTCAAGCCGGGAAAGTGAAAAATGCAACATCAGGAAATATAGATTTAGAGGAATTGTGGCATGCTATTTTTGAAGATGGAGAAGCTTCTAAAGCCAGCTTTAACTTAATAAGGACAGGAACAAGACTTGTAGAGTTGGGAAATCAAAACATTATAGTAGAGGCAAAAAATGATATAGTTAAAGGTTACGTGGAAACCAATATTAAAGTTTTGGAAGATATTGTAGAGCAACATACGGGAATCAAGAGAAAACTTGTATGTGTAACCGGTAAGAAAGATAATGACGAAAAAAGTGCTGAAGACATATTGAAGGAAGCAGAAAGCAAGCTTGGAATCAGCATTACAATGGTAGATTAGAAATCTGATTTAATAAAATTGACTAGAAATCTAGCCCAAAATAAGGAGGAAAATATTATGGGAAAAGGTATGAGAGCAGGTAAGAAACCCGGTGGCGGTAGTGGCTCTGCCAATATGCAGAAGCAAATGATGCAAATGCAGGCAGTTCAGAGAAAGATGGAGGAATTGCAGGCTGAAATTGATGAGATGGAAACGACTGCAACTTCAGGCGGTGGTGCCGTAACGGTAACAGTTAATGGTACAAAACAGATTACTAGCATTGAGTTAAAACCTGAAGTAGTAGATCCAGACGACATTGAAATGCTTCAAGATTTAATTTTGGTAGCTACTAATGAAGCATTACGACAGATGGAAGAAATCTCACAGAATGAAATGGGTAAACTTACAGGTGGTTTGGGAATTCCGGGATTATAAGTGTGAAAAATGAAGTATTATGCAAAACCTTTAAATAGGTTAATAAGTGAACTCTCAAAGCTTCCGGGGATTGGTGGAAAGAGTGCGCAACGTCTTGCTTTTCATATTCTGTCAATGGAGGACAAAGAGGCTGAGGGGCTTGCAGAGGCAATACTTTTTGCCAAGCATAACATGAAATATTGCTCTATATGTGGAAACTTAACCGATCAAGACCCTTGCAATATTTGTCAGGATGATTCAAGGGATCAAAGCACAATATGTGTTGTTGAGAGCCCCAAAGATGTTGCAGCAATGGAGAGAATGAAGGAATTCAAAGGTCTTTATCATGTTCTTCATGGTGCCATTTCTCCTATGGACGGAATAGGACCAGATGAGATAAATTTGAAATCCTTGATAGTTAGACTTCAAAATTCACAGGTTAACGAAATAATTCTTGCAACAAATCCAAACATAGAGGGCGAGGCTACAGCCATGTATACCGCAAGGCTAATAAAGCCGGCGGGAATAAAGGTTACGAGAATAGCACATGGAATTCCTGTTGGAGGAGATTTGGAGTATGCTGACGAAGTCACATTGTTAAAAGCCGTCGAAGGTCGCCGGACCTTATAAGTTGTCTTATGCAAAAATATATTACGAAAAATGAATGTTTTTTTCTTTGGCAAGTTTAAGTAAATAGTGATATCTGGCCTTTGCAGCAAGGATGTTATAGGCGGCATAATCGCAAATAGCTTGATCAGTCACTTCATTAAAAAGATTTTCAGCTCGTTCCACATCGGTACGGGCTTTTCTAATGGTTTCACACATTTCCTGAGCCTCGGTAAGATTATTTCTATTCTTAAATTCATTTAATTTTTCCAAAATTGTCTTGAACATTATAGGTATTCCTCCTATTTGTTATTAATTTGCTAATATTGATAACCTACCTAAAACATTTGTAAATAGGTAGGAAAAATACTATGCAACAGCTTGCAAAACATATTCAACCCGACATGTTTT
>CAZWCK010000012.1:11887-18029 GCA_964632625.1 uncultured Oscillospiraceae bacterium | reverse complement strand
ATAAATTAATTCAAATGGACGCCTACTGCGCGTAGAAGTATTCGCGCCGCGATTGTGTTGACCTAATCTCCTCTCAATATCATCGGTAGAACCGATGTAATGTTTTCCATCTTTTAAACTTTTTAAGATGTAAACAAAGAACATATTTTTAAAGTGGTATTACAAAGAATCTGGAATTTAGAAAAAGAAAATTACTGGATTTGAAGAATACTATAAAAAAATATGAAGTTGAGGTTTTGTATGCGCTCAAACAAGATTTAGGAAAGGCACCCTTTGAAGCTTATGAGACGGAGATTGGAATGGTGCAAGCAGAAATTTCATACATGCTAAAAAATCTAGCCAAACTAGCAAGACCAAAATCTGCATCCACAACATTAGCTAATTTCCCTTCAACAGGGAAAATATATAAGGAGCCTTATGGTATTGTTCTGATTATATCACCTTGGAATTATCCTTTTCAACTGGCATTGGAACCATTGGTTGGTGCAATAACAGCAGGTAACTGTGCGGTGGTAAAACCCTCAAACTATTCACCAAACACTTCAAGAATAGTAAAGAAAATACTTGAAGAAACCTTTGATAGAGGTCATGTATTGACCATGGAAGGTGGAAGAGATGCGAATCGCTCATTGTTGGAGCAAAAGTTCGATTATATTTTCTTCACAGGAGGAAAATCTGTGGGAAGGACAGTAATGGAGGCAGCATCAAGAAATCTTACTCCTGTAACACTTGAGCTTGGGGGAAAGAGTCCGTGCATAGTTGATGAAACAGCAAATATAAGTATGACAGCAAGAAGAATAGTCTGGGGTAAATTCTTGAATTGTGGACAAACCTGTGTGGCTCCGGATTATGTTTTGGTACATAGCAAAGTAAGAGATAAGCTTGTGTTTGAACTCATTAAATATGTGGAAGCTTTTTATGGGAAGAAGCCGCTGGAAAATAAGGATTATCCAAAGATAATAAACGAAAAACATTATAACCGGCTTAAAGGACTGATAGAAGGGCAGGACATAATTTATGGAGGTTGCTTTGATGATGATAGACTGAAATTAGTACCCACATTTTTGAACAATCCTACTTTGTATAGTAAAGTAATGCAGGAAGAAATTTTTGGGCCAATTCTTCCAATTATCGAATATAAGAACATAGAAACGGTAAAAGAAATGATTAATGGAATGGGAAAACCCTTAGCACTGTACCTTTTTACAAATTCAAGAACAAGGGAACGGTATGTAATTAAAAATATTGCATTTGGTGGGGGCTGTATAAATGATACAATAGTTCATCTTGCAACACCAAACATGCCTTTTGGAGGAGTAGGTGAAAGCGGAATGGGAAGCTATCATGGAAAAGCAAGTTTTGATACCTTTACACATGAAAAGAGTATTTTGAAAAAAAGCAATTTAATAGACATACCGTTAAGATATCCACCATTTGGTGACAATATGACTTTATTAAAAAAAATATTAAAGTAAATATTAAAGTAAATTATATCCTCAAAATCTATGTGAAGATATCACATAAAAAGAGGTTGATAAAAAAATATAAGGAGGTAAAAAAATGGCTTTTTTTGACAAGTTAAATGATTTAGCAAATAATATTGGCGATAAGGCTAACGAAGCTTTAGAAATTACCAAGATGAACTCCAAAATAAACAGCGAAAGAGCAGCGATGGCGGAGGAATTAAGAAAGCTTGGGGAGTATTATTATGGGAAGTATGCTGCGGGGGAACAACTGGATGAACAAACGGCAGAAATTTGCCAAAACATTACTTTGCATGAGAAAGTAATACAAGAAACTCAAGCAGAAATTAACAGAGTAAAGAATCCTGTGTGTGGTGCCAGCAACACATCGTATTCATCACAAAAGTCCGGTAAATTCTGCACATCTTGCGGGACTTCAATTGCGGAGGGAATGAAATTCTGTCAAGGCTGTGGAGCAAAGGTTGAGTAATAAGAATAAGCGTAGATATTTCTGCAGGTATTTTGACATTCCTGTTAAATATGAGCAAATTTTATTTAGAGAATAAGGGGGAAATAAAATGATTTGTAAAAATTGTGGAGCACAAAATTCTGAAGGAACCAAATTTTGTGGTAATTGTGGAGCACAAATTGGAGGAGAGGCAGTTGGAAAGACAATTTACAAGCCGGCAGATGAGATAGACTACACTATATATGGCGACGATATGCAGCTCGTGGAAATTGAGCTTGATCCAGGCGAAAGCGTACTTGCTGAAGCGGGTGCAATGAACTATATGGATGCAAACATAAAAATGGAAACTATTTTTGGCGATGGAAGTGGCGAGGATGAAGGAAAAGGGTTTGGCGGAAAACTTCTCAGTGCAGGTAAAAGGGCACTGACCGGTGAAAGTATTTTTATGACTGTATTCCAAAACATAAGTTCAAGCAATAAAGCAAGACTTGCATTTGCAGCTCCGTATCCGGGGAAAATTATACCCGTAGAGCTTCAAGAATTCGGTAAGAGCTTAATTTGTCAAAAATCGGCATTTCTTTGTGCGGCAAAGGGTGTGAATATAGGAATTTATCTTCAAAAAAAGATAGGAGCAGGATTGTTTGGCGGTGAAGGATTTATAATGCAAAAGCTTACAGGGGACGGGCTTGTATTTTTAAACGCAGGTGGGACTATTATAAAAAAAGAACTTAAGGCAGGAGAAATTCTCAGGTTAGATACAGGATGTCTTGTCGCAATAAGCGAAACTGTAAATTATGATGTGCAGTTCGCCAGTGATATAAAGAGCGGTTTCTTTGGTGGTGAAGGATTATTTTTGGCAACCCTGACAGGACCGGGTCATGTATGGCTTCAATCACTCCCATTCAGTAGAATGGCTGATCAAATTAACAAAGCAGCAGGGGGCAACTCTGAGTCAAACAGTGGCATAAATAACCCGATTGGTGAGATAACAGGAGGAATTGGCGGTGCACTTGGGGGATTGTTTAAGCTTTAAGAAGTAGCATTGTTTCAAGTGTATATAAAGTGACGATATAAAATCAATCACAAATTTTTCCAAAATTATGGTTGACGGGTATCAGAAAAAATGATACCATACAGTTGTTCAGAATTAAATAACAAGAATACATTTAGGTGGAAGCGAAAGCTTCATAATAGGGAAGTGGGTGTAAATCCCACACAGTTTACCTCTACTGTAAATGGTGACAACGAACAAAAAGCCACTGGGAAACCGGGAAGGCGTTCTGCGAATGAACCATGAGTCAGGAGACCTGCCAAATATAAACTTACCGTTGTCAGGTGAAGAAAACGTGTGGTGAATTGGATTTTAGGTCTCTTTTCGTTGACAATGAAGGGAGACTTTTTTGTTATGTTAAAGGAATTACAATTGATACAAGTGGAATGAAGTGTTTGCACCACTTGATTTTGTTGTAATTATTTTGTTTATATCCTGACAGAATAAATTAAAATAATTTTGCGCCTTTTTGTTTTAGGTAACGTTAATAGTAAAAAATGTAAAAATAGAAAATAAAAAAATTAGGAGGAGAAAATGGAACAAAACACCATATCAAAGAAGATATTGAAAAAGGCAATGAGAGGATCAGCATGTCTGCTTCTGGTAGTTACTTTAGTATTTACTTCTATTGTAGTAGGATTCGCAGCAGAAGTCAAATCAAAGACTAAATGCGAGACTGTTACCGAAGGAAATTTTACTACAATAATAACTACAACAACAACAGAGACTATGGCAAGCAAAAGTGTTGAAATAACGAGGCTTATTGAGAACCTGCAAACAAAGGAAGTAGTAAAGAAGACTGAAACTAGGTATGAGAACCCGGGAATAGGTGTTGAGGTTATTTCTGATACGGAAAGAAACAATGTAGAAGGAAAAGAAATTACTACTGGGAACATAGAAGGTATATATGATACTACCTGTTATGTAAAGGGTATTAAGGATTCAAGCTATAATATTCAAATAAAGTCTGACGCAGTAGAAAAAATTATGGGTTGTATAGAGTCACAAAGAACAAGAATTGAAACAAATGCAACTGTTGGAAAAACAGTAAATTTTTATGCTGATTTGGAAAATTTGAACACTTTTACTATTAATATTCCCAATAATACTATAACAAAATTAAAAGATGATGATTATAACTTAAAAGTCAGTACGGCCTATTCATATATAGAATTTTATAATAAGGATTTACAAAAATTACTAGATGGAAAAAATAATAATCTGCTTATTACCTTAACAAAAGTAGAAACCAAAAATTCTCTGGGAACAAGAATAGCTATTAATAATGGCAAACAGATTATAGGGTTCGCTCCTTCAAAAGTGCAAATAGGGATAGGCTATGATGGCTCATTTGGCCTTGATCCTGAGAGAATAGAGCTTTCCACTGTGGGAGAAGATTACAAAGAGAAGAGCATAAAAGAGGGAATATCTTATAGTGACATTACACATATGATAACCTTTCCAAGCGATACAATAAGCGAATATTGGATTAACATAGAGACAGTTAATTTTGAAGATGTACAGAATCACTGGGCAAAGAAAGCTATAAATAAGTGGAGCGACTGCGGAGTAGTAACAGGTTATCAAGGAAAATTCAACCCAAATGCCAACATAAGACGTGGGGACATGGCTGTAATCATAAATAAGATAATGTGTTATGAAAAGCCTGCAAAAAATAGCTTTACCGATCTGAAGGGTACTGAATATTTTGCAGAGGCTATACTCAAGGCAAACGCAGCAGGAGTTTTGAATGGTTCAGGTAACAAAGTAAGACCAAATGACAATATTACCAGAGAAGAGGCAGCAGTTATACTTTGTAAATCAATGGGAATAGCTCCGGAAGCTACATGTAATACATCTTTTGAGGATGAAAGTAACATAAGTTCATGGGCAAAAGACTATGTAAATGCACTTGTAAATAAGGGCATCCTGACTGGTTACAGTGGAAAAGTGAAGCCAAAGGAATCTATTACAAGATCAGAAACAGCAACTATACTCAGCAATATGATAACAGAGTTGGTTAATTTTGGTGAGTATTCAAAGAGTGTAAATGGAAATATTGTTGTTAATGGGAGAAACACTATACTGAAAGATATGACTATAATGGGGAATCTTGTGATAGCAGAAGGTGTTGGAGATGGTGATGTAACACTTGAAAATGTCAAGGTAAATGGAACGACAGTAATAAGGGGCGGTGGAGACAATTCCATAAAGGTAAAGGGAAATTCGGCTTTACAAAATGTAGATTTGCAAAAACAAACAGGAAGTGTACGTTTTGTAATGGATAAGAATGCAAAGGCTGAGATTGTAAATGTAAATGAAAAATCAGAAGGGGTTATTCTAGAGGGAACCATACAAAATGTGCTGGTAAATAGCAAAGCTCCTATTGAGCTGCAAAATCTGAAAGCACAGAATATTACAGTAAAGATGGAAAGTGCCAAATTAAAAGTAGATGCTACGTCTCATATTGGCAAGATTGACATAGTTAAAAATGCAAAGAATACTACAATTGATGTATCAGGAGAAGTTTTAAATGTTGCAGCGAATGCAGAAGGCACAAAGGTTGAAGGAACAGGAAAAGTAGATATTGTAGACATATTTGGAAATAATGTAACGGTAAAGACAAATGGAACGCAGGTAATGAAAGGAAGTAAAGATTGATGAGGTGGGAATGGAAACAAAAAATAGGAATAATTTTGTTGGTAATGGTGATGTTGTTATCTGTAGCTTGTGGAAGCAGTGGAGAGAATTCTGCTAAGGAAGCAGGTTCTGTTGAAAAGTCGAATGCAGAAAAAGGTGAAATAACAGTCACAGATATGTTGGGCAGGGAGATAAGTCTTGAAAAACCTGCAGAGAGAGTTGTAGCTCTTACCCCGGGAGACTGTGAGATACTTTTTGCCATTGATGCAGGGAATATCATTGTTGGCAGAGGAGAGTTCTGTGATTATCCCGAATCATTACAAAATGTTACAACAGTTGAATCAGGAGCAAATACAAATACTGAACAGATAATAGCTCTAAAACCGGATGTTATAATACTTAGCGATATGGCACAGACCCCGGAGCAGATTTCTGCACTTGAAAGAGCCAAAATGAAAGTAATTGTTACATCAGCTCAGGATATAGAGGGTGTTTATGAAGCTGCTTCGCTTATTGGTA
>CAZWCK010000012.1:6001-11787 GCA_964632625.1 uncultured Oscillospiraceae bacterium | reverse complement strand
GGGAACGAAACCGGAGGAAGAGATTATGGCTAGAAAAGGGTGGGATACAATAAGTGCAGTAAAAACAGGACAGATTTATAATGCATCTTCCGATGAACTTGCAAGACCGGGACCAAGACTTGTAGATGGAGCAAAGCAACTTTATTCAGCATTTTATAGGGAAGAGCTTTAGGAAGAAAGGAAAATAATTCATTAACAGAATTTAGTTATCTTGGATTAAGTGAAGCAAATGATACAAAAAAAAGATGGTTTTTTACTTCGAGAGTGGATATTTTACTCAATTGTCACTGTTATAACATTTATGATTTGTATTACTTTTGGAAGTGTGACAATCCCGTGGGGAGATACTTGGAATGTAATTATAAACATTTTTTTAAGAGGGGGAGCTACCGGGGAAGTTGCAAATTCCATTTTGGTGGATGTAAGAATACCTCGGGTACTTTGTGTTGCAATGACAGGTGCAGCACTTGCATTGACAGGTGCAGCAATGCAGGGACTGCTTAGAAATTCATTGGCTGACGGAAGCACAATAGGAGTTTCGTCAGGGGCTTCTCTTGGAGCGGTATTGTCTATTGCATTTGGGATAACTTTACCAATTCCTATATTTTCTGATATGGGAACAGTATTTTTTACAATATTGTTTTCCTTTTTATCAATGCTTTTCATTCTTACATTAGCTTATAGATTGGATTTTACTTTATCTACAAATACTATCATACTTATCGGAGTAATATTTTCAATGTTTGCAGGGAGTATTATTAGTTTTATAGTTACCTTTGCAGGGGATAAGGTAAAGAATATTATGTTTTGGACTATGGGATCTCTGTCTGGAACTGATTACAAAGATGCACTTTTGCTGGGAGTCACACTACTTATTTTTGGTACAGTAATTTTTAGTAAAACTAGAGAAATAAATGCTTTTGCCATAGGCGAAGAAAATGCCAGGAACATAGGTGTTAACGTAAGACGTGTGAAAATGGCTATTTTAATAGCGGTTTCGGCATTGATAGGAGTTGCAGTATCAATTGGAGGAACTATTGCGTTTGTAGGTCTTGTAATACCGCATATGTCTCGTATGGTTGTAGGAGCAAATCACAAAAGACTACTTCCTGCTACTTTGTTTGCAGGGGCAGTCTTTCTTATGTTTGCAGATTTGTTTTGTAGAGTGGTTTTGAGCCCAATTGAGCTTCCTATTGGTGTTGTAACTTCATTTTTAGGCTCAATTGTCTTTATATTTATATTTTTTTCAGCAAGGAAGAAGGGGTAGCTAATGTTAAAGGTTAAAAATTTATCTGTGACCATTGGAAAGAAAGAAATACTAAAGAATGTGAATTTTTCGGTCAATGAAAAGGAATGGTTGATGATAGTAGGACCAAATGGTGCTGGAAAAAGTACGGCTATAAATGCTATCTCACAGGGAATTGATTATGAAGGCGATATTTTTTTTCGGGACAAAAATATAAAGGATTTTAAAGACTCTGAGCGAGCAAGAAAAATGGGTGTATTATTACAAAACCATTGGATTACATATCCTTTTTCAGTGGAAGAAGTTGTGAATTTAGGACGTTATGCCTATTCTTCAAAGTTATTTGAAAAAAAATCAGAAGATGATCCTAAGAAGGTAGAGGAAGCCTTGGAATTGGTTGGATTGAAAGAGTTGAGAGATCGTTCAGTATTGACACTTTCTGGGGGAGAATTGCAGAGGACTTTTTTGGCACAATTATTTGCGCAGGATCCGGAAATTCTGATGTTAGATGAGCCGACTAACCATTTGGATTTGGTTTATCAGAGACAAGTATTTTCGTTGATTCAGGATTGGATTCAAAAAACTGGACAGGCTGTGATATCTGTGGTTCATGATCTTAGTCTGGCAAGAAAATATGGGACACATATGGCACTTATAAATCAAGGAAAATTGATTGCTTTTGGAGAGTGTAAGGAAGTTCTGACAAGGGAAAATCTAAATATTGCATATGATATGGATGTATATCAGTGGATGAAGGAATTATATGAAAACTGGGAATGAAATATTGATAAAATTAACGATTATTAAACAATCATAAACGAAGTTTAATAAGGTGAAAGGAAAAAAGTAAAAATGATAAAAAAGGATTTTAAAAGAAGAATAGTGGGAATGCTTCTTGTTGTTATAATGTTGCTTGGAACAAATTCTTTTGCATTTGCAACAAATGCAAGTGAACTTGAGTCAGCTGTAAATGACACAGCACAGTTTATGTACAAAGAGGTAAAAACACCGCAAGTAGGCTCAATAGGTGGAGAGTGGGCAGTATTGGGACTTGCAAGAAGTGGTTATAAAGTTTCAAATGAGTATTACCAAAGCTATTACAAAACAATTGAAGAGTATGTGAAGGCGTGTAACGGCAACCTTCATGACAAAAAATACACAGAGTATTCAAGGATTATTGTAGCACTTTCTTCAATAGGTAAGGATGCAAGAAATGTTGCAGGTTACGATCTTACAAAGGCACTTGGAGATTATGACAAGACTATCTGGCAAGGACTAAATGGACCAATTTGGGCACTTATTTCTCTTGACAGTGGCAATTATCCAATGCCGAAGAATGCTGATGCAAAGGTTCAGGCAACAAGGGCTATGTATGTTCAGAGGATACTTGATTGTCAGCTTTCTGACGGCGGATGGTCTTTGTTTGGTGGTACTTCTGCTGCATCTTCAGGAGATGGAATCTCTGATCCTGACATTACAGGAATGGCACTTCAAGCACTTGCAAAATATCAAGACAACTCCAAGGTAAAAAAGGCTTGTGATGAAGCACTTGCTTGTATGTCCAAAATGCAGAATAAAGAAGGTGGATTTTCCAGTTGGGGGACACCAAACTCAGAAAGCACTGTTCAGATGATTGTAGCGATTACAGAACTGGGGCTAAAAATAGATGATCCGCGTTTTGTCAAGAACGGAAAGACAATGCTATATAATCTGATGACTTTTTACAAAAAAGGTGAAGGTTTTCTTCATACGGATGATGGAAGCGGCTCAAACCAGATGGCATCAGAGCAGGGTTTCTATGGCCTTGTGGCTTCGGATAGGGCAATGAAGGGCAAGAACAGTTTATACAGAATGTCAGATGCTATTAAACCTCTTGGAGATGGCAGTAAAGTTACTGTGGTTAAACAGAACGAAGGACTTGAAGGAAAAAACGAAAAAATTAATATGTCAAAAGTAATAAAACCGGGAATGACCTTTGAAGATGTTCAAGCTCACAAGAATCAACCTGCTATAGAGGGAATGGCATCAAGGGGAATCATTAATGGCAAGACTGACAAATTATTTGATCCGGGAAATACCATGACAAGAGCAGAATTTGCAATAATAGTAGTGAAGGCTCTGGGTTTAGAACCTATGGAAAACAATAAGTTTACAGATGTTAAGAGCGGTTCTTGGTATTCGGGATATGTTGGAACCGCCAATCAATATGGAATAGTGAATGGAAAAACAGAAACTTCTTTTGATCCTCAGGGAACTATTACAAGAGAAGAAGCTGCTTCTATGATTTCAAGAGCTGCTAAGCTTTGTGGCATTGATACAGAATATGACAATATGGCGGCAAGAGATATCCTTGCAGGTTTTGATGATTATGTAAAGTGTAGCAGTTGGGCACAGTCACCTCTTGCTTTTTGTTACGATAAGGAGATTCTAGATGATAGTGCAATTCAAATATTACCAAAAGAGGCAATTAAAAGATGTGAGGTTGCACAGATGTTATTCAATATGCTTGGTGCAGCTAAATTGATTTAGTATGTACCAGTACCTCCCGGGTTGGTAGTGGTACATGTACCACAACTAACCCGGGAGGTACTGGTACAAAAGTTTAAAGTTATTTCTATCGAGTGTTGAAGGAACAATAATATGAAATTAACCAAAAATAAAATAATTGGAATAGCAATAGTTATAATGGTACTTGCTATTGCTTTTTGGTGGGGTGGAAATGCTCCTGGACTTCAAGGATTTTCAAATCCAGCAGATTCGGTTACGGCAGAAGAAAACACAGTCAATGATGATAAGACAAAGGATGCAGTTGCAGAAGTAAAATCTGAAAACGATGTAGAAGCAGAATTGGAAGAAAAAAGCAATAAAAATTTAGAGATAAAGCTTACTGAAGAGCTGAAAGAAAAATCAGGTACAAAGATTGAGGAAAGACCGGGTGGCACAGAAGGTAACATGACGGCGGATGAAAAGCTGGCACTTGCAGCAGAGCTTGCCGGAGGTTCTTCTAAAGGAGTAAAAAAGGGAGATGCTGATTATTCAGTGGATCAAGGAATGGAGATAGACAAGTCAACGGGTAAGGATAAGTTTTTGACAGATCCAGTACCGAAAGGAAAGCCTGTTCCCGTGGAACCTCAGAATGCTGTTATATCAGATAAGGAAATGACCTGTACCATGTCAATAAAATGTGATACTATTTTGGACAACATCAAATGGCTTGACCCTGAAAAAGTTGAGTTAGTTCCGGAGGATGGTGTAATTTTTGCACGTCAGACGGTAAAGTTCTATGAGGGAGAAAGCGTATTTAATATTCTGCTTCGTGAATGTAAGAAGAATAAAATACATATGGAATACGTGAATACACCGATTTACAACAGCGCATACATTGAGGGCATACACAATCTTTACGAATTTGACTGTGGGGAGCTGTCCGGATGGATGTACAAGGTTAATGACTGGTTTCCAAATTATGGATGTAGTCGTTATCAGCTCAAAGAGGGGGATATTATTGAATGGGTGTATACCTGCGACCTTGGCGTTGATGTTGGGGGGTATTACAGTTTAGCTAGTGAGTAAAAGTTGAATAGTAAGAACAAGGAAGGAGAGAAGACAGACATGAAGACAGGAATAAGGAGTGAGTTTGCAGAATATCATCCTACTATTAATTTCTTGTATTTTACTTTAGTGCTTATTTGTTCAATGTTTTTTATGCATCCATTTTGTTTGGTTATTTCTCTAGGCACTGCAGTTTGCTACTCAATAGTTTTAAAAGGAAGAAAAGCTATAAAGTTTAATATAATTTTTATGTTCCCAATGATGCTGATGTCCGCTCTTGTAAATCCTGCATTCAATCACGAAGGCACAACTATTCTTACATATTTACCTAGTGATAATCCTCTTACATTGGAATCAATTATCTATGGAATAGCAGCAGCAACCATGTTGGTTGCTGTTATTTCCTGGTTTTCATGTTATAACGTCATAATGACTTCTGACAAGTTTATTTATCTCTTTGGCAGGGTTATTCCCTCTCTTTCATTGATACTTTCTATGGCTCTTAGATTTATTCCTAAATTCAAGGCCCAGATTCATATAATATCCAATGCTCAAAGATGTGTTGGAAGAGATATTTCTAATGGAACCGTAGTTCAGAGGGCAAAGCATGGGCTGAGAATATTGTCAATAATGGTAACATGGGCTCTTGAAAATGCAATTGAGACAGCAGACTCAATGAGAACAAGGGGATATGGGCTTGCGGGGAGAACGGCTTTTTCCATTTATAGGTTTGACAAGAGGGATAAAAAAGCACTTTTGGTAATAGGAAGCATGGGGGCTTATGTACTGCTTGGAGCCATGTTAGGAGGAGTTTATTTCAGGTATTTTCCGACTATGAGGGGGGTCACTCTTACACCTTTTTCACTAAGTGTTTTTATTGCATATTTTGTACTTTGTATTTCACCAATAGTTATAGAAGGATGGGAAGACAGGAAATGGAAGCAATTACAATCAAAAATTTAACTTTTACCTATCCAAGGCAGGCAGA
>CAZWCK010000012.1:0-5901 GCA_964632625.1 uncultured Oscillospiraceae bacterium | reverse complement strand
GTAAGGGACGGAAGACAATGGATAACCAAAATTGCAGAAGATATGCAATTGGCAACTTCAAATAATGAGAGGCAAGGTAAAACAGAAATTGTTAAGCATAAAATAGAAAACTCGGATGAAGTTGGGTTTACAAAAGCAGAGTCTGTAATAAATATGGAACCTGCAATACATATGCAAACTGTAACACATATGCAAACTATAATCCAGATGGAAGAAGTTTGGTTTAGATATGAACGGGAGCTTCCCGACGTTGTCAAGGGACTGTCTGTTTCCATACATAAAGGAGAATTGTTCGCCATAGTTGGCGGTAACGGTACGGGAAAGACTACCAGTATGTCAATAATGTGTGGTCTTTTCAAACCCTACAGGGGGACTGTTAAAGTAAATGGTCAGCCTATTGATAAGTTAAAAGGTACAGCGCTCTTTGAAAATCTCATGGGAGTTTTGCCACAAAATCCACAGGCTTTTTTCGTAAAGAAGACAGTAGAACTGGACTTATATGAGATGATGTCAGGAAGAAAAATTTCCAAAGAAGAGCAGGTAAAAAAGGTAAAATATGTTTCACAGCTTTGTGAACTAGATAATCTTTTGGAAATGCATCCCTATGATCTTTCGGGTGGAGAACAGCAGAGAGCGGCTCTTGCAAAAGTACTGCTTCTTTCACCCAAAATATTATTACTTGATGAACCCACCAAGGGTCTTGATGGTCACTTCAAGGAAAAATTAGCAGACATTCTTGCAAAGCTTCAAAGAAAGGGTGTTACTATTGTGATGGTTTCACATGATATTGAATTTTGTGCAAGCTACGCAACAAGATGTGCAATGTTTTTCGATGGGGGTATTACCAGCATTGATGAGCCAAGGAAGTTTTTCTGTGGAAAGAATTTTTATACAACGGCAGCCAATAGAATGGCAAGAACTGTATTGCCAAAAGCAGTGCTTGCAGAGGATGTAATTTTGGCATTGGGGGGTGTTGTACCTCAAAAGAACAGAGCCTTAGAAGATGCTAATAACGATGACTTTGACAATAATAATCATGAATGCGGCAATAATAATTGCGATATGGAAGGTCAAAATCAACGGAATGAAACATACGTTTGCAAGAAAGGTAAACAAAAGTTAAAGATTGTAAAAGAACATCCGGACAAAAGGGGAATCAAGTTAACTCCGGTAAGAATAGGGGTATCCTTGCTGTTTCTGAGTACTTTGGTAATGACATATCTGTTCTTCGGTGGGAAATATGTGGATTATAGAGGGTATATTGTCCAGTTTGTAATGATTTTGGAACTTGCAATATGTCTTGGAGCAATTTTCCCGGGAAATAACATTGATTTACCTGATTATTCAGTGCAGGTATCAAAGGAAAAGCGAAAGCTTGATAAGCGTACAGCGACAGCTTTAATTATTGTACTTTTTGCTATACCTTTTACCATTTATATGGGAGTATACTATTTGGGAGACAGAAAATATTATTTTATAAGTTTATTGATTATTATTGAATCAATGCTTCCTTTTGCATTAATTTTTGAAAACCGTAAGCCACAAGCAAGGGAGTTAATGGTTATTGCAGTACTTTGTGCTATTGCAGTTGCAGGTAGGGCAGCATTTTTTATGCTTCCTCAGTTTAAGCCTGTTATTGCAATAGTTATAATAGCAGGAGTATGCTTTGGAGGCGAGACCGGGTTTATGGTTGGTGCATTGACGGCTTTCGTTTCAAATATGATGTTTAGCCAAGGACCGTTGACACCTTGGCAGATGTTTGCATATGGTATAGTTGGACTTATTGCAGGAGTATGTTTTCAGAAGGGCTTACTGCTCAAAAGAAGAACATCATTATGTATATTTGGGGCTATAACGACAATGTCGATATGCGAACCGATATCATGGGAGATACTCCGCAATGGCCGCCGGATGCAGTTCCGATAGATGGTACTTATTATTCTTTAAACAGCGGAGCACTTATATGGGTGCATGTTACAGAATCAAGTAATCCTGCGGCGGTAAAGGAAGGCTTAAAAGCAAAGCTTGATGCCGTTTACGGGGAATATCCCGAAAGCTATTTTCGACCAGAGGCACTTACCGAAATCCCGGAGGGATCACCGGGAAAGCTAAACTCCTGGAAGAACTTAGAAGCGGCCTATGATACGGCTGTGCAAGGGATTGCAAATGCAAAATCTATTGGTGAGGCATATAATGCGCAGAGTACTGGCATCATCGCAATTAAGGCAATCCAAAAGGATACATCAGAAGAGAACATAGAAAGTTTGAAGAAGCTTCGTGAAAATTTGAGCAAGCTGCCTGATGACAAGGAACTTATTTCACAGAGCGTTGCCGGACTTGTAAACGATAGTATCAATTCTTATAAGAAACTGTCCGATTATCAGAAGACCAGACTGACAACGGTGGAAATAGAAAAATGCGAGATGCTTATAGAAGCAAAAGTAGAAGGACTTCCGGATGCGGTAGCATATAATTTGAGCTATGAAATAAAGGCAGATACTGCGGAGGCAGAAGCTGCTATTGGGGATATGATTCAATATCTTCAGGATCATAATACCATTAAGTGGTGGCGTCAGAATGAAGACTCTATGTCCGAAGATTTAGGTTCTCCGGCAAACCAGCAAAAAGATGATGTTGACAAGCTATTACAATTCAATGTAAATATTGAAAACAAAAATAGCACTACTGCAGAGCCTAACCTTAGAGTTCAGCTTCCGATAGACATAGGATATTATTCATATCTACATGTAAGGGAGGATGAGGACCACAGTATAACTGGGACATCTGGTGCAGCATGGACTATTTCTGATGAAAATTTTAAATTCAGTGAACCAAGCGATATGGGTTATGATGTTGAAAAAAATATGACTATCAAGGTTAACGGCACTGAATATGAATTGATGAGTATTGAGTATGAAGGGATTGAAGAAAGCAATATTAACTTTCTTGAAAAATCATTTATTGACAGAAGTAAATATAAGGGGAAGGATGATTTTACAAATGTAAACATAAGATTTGAAAAAGCATATCTGTACTTTACAATGCCATACAATGATGTTAAGCTCGTATTCAACTGGAGAACAGTGGGCGCTGCTTCTGATATAGCTGATGCAAAGACAACTGCACTTCGCGATATACAGAATACTTACAACCGTTTTGATTTATCAAAGTATGATGACGCAGGAAAAATTGCATTGTCAAAAGCAAAGACAGATGGTGAAACCGCTGTAGATGACGCAACAACACTTGGGAACATCGCCAATGCAAAAAATGCAGCACTTGCAGCTATGATGGCAGTCCGTGTAAAAGCGGAAGAACAGCCAACATTGCCAATAGGGGTGGTACTTCCTGATTACGGAAATGTAATAGGAAAAGTAAAGGTAAGCGTGAGAAATGACACTTATAGGGGCGGTGATTTCACAGGGGGGATAATTGACGGTTGGTATGATCTTTGCGAAAGAGATACTATGATGACCTGCATATTAAAGGCACTGGCAACAGAGGGTTACACATGGAAGGGAACAGGGGGAAATGGGCGTGAATATGATTATGATATTACCTATTTATCGTCATTAGAAAAGGGCAATAAGAAACTTGCGGAGTTTTCGGGAGAAGCAGGTTCAGGATGGATGGGAACACTAAATGATTGGTTTACAAATGAAGGATTCAATGCATTTGGAGTAAGAAATGGTAATCTTGAAAATGGAGATATTGTTGAAGTCCAGTATACACAGAATTTGGGCGAGGACATCGGAGGTACATGGGGCAATTCAGATACCACTTTGAAAGCATTGTCAATAAGCGGAGGAACTCTCGCACCTTCATTTAAAGGTAGTGTTAAGGAATACAAATTGCTGATAGACACCAATGGAGCAAATGTGACCTTGACACCTACAGCAAGTAACAAGAATTATCTTGTAAAGACCTTCTTGAATAATTATAATAGGGATTCAGCATTTTACAAGAGAACACAGAGCATATCTGTAAAGGACGGAGATATTATTTATGTAGGTGTAGGGGACAAATCATGGCCTTCAATGAACAAGCAGGGGGAAGAAGCAAGAGAATATGAAGGAACAAAGTATGTTATTAAGGTTATAAAGACCGGAGCCGAAAGTGTTAATAATCTCATAGCAGATTTACCTGATGCAGACAGAATTACTTATAGAAATTATCTGTCTCAGAAAGGAAAGATAGAAGCAGCTAGGACTGCATATGATTCACTTGCCGATAAGTCTAGTGTTACAAATCTTACAAAGCTTATTGCAGTGGAAGCAAAGGTTAAATATTATGTTGAAATCGAGAACGTTAAGCTTTTGATGAAAGCAATCCCTTCTGTTTCCAAGATAACCTTGTCACACAAGGACGCTGTAATGGCAGTGGATGCGGCTTATAAAAAGTTAAATGCCGATCAGAAGAAATACATTATAGTAGAAGATGTTACTAACTATAACGCAGCCATTGATAGACTAATCAAGCTTGGGGCTTTTAAGGCAAATGAAGCACCACCAAAAGTTGGCGGAAGCGCGGTGGAAGAGGTTCCTGTGGAAATAGTTTCGGTTGTATTAATGCCTGAAGCAATTATTACAGGAAACGAGGGCAAGGCAACTATAACCAAGGGTGATGCAAACAAGGCTGTTGAAGAACTAAAAAAGGAAGGCGGCAATGAATTGCTTATTCAGCCAAAGCTTGAAAAGGCAGTCGACAAACTTACGGTTGAGATTCCGAAGACTGTACTTAAAGAAATTGCTGATGATACAAAGGCTGTAGTAACGGTGAAGTCAAATATATCAGAGATGATTTTTTCACAGGAGGCTCTAAAAACAATAACAAGGGAAGCAGGAGCCAATGTTACAATTATAGCTGAAAAGGTTGGTAATTCTAAACTGTCTCAAGAAAACAAAGTACTTGTGGGAGATAATCCGGTGTTTAATTTCTCAATTGAAATGGACAACAAGGCTATAAAGAATTTCAAAGGCAAAATAAAAATATCAATTCCTTATATACCAAAGAAGGATGAAAACACGAAGAAGCTGACTATTTATTACATAGATGATAATGGTAAGGCAACAGAAGTGCAGGGGGCACACTATGATGAAAGGACAGGAATGATTGTGTTTGAAACAGACCATTTCTCAAATTTTGCAATAGTATATGACGAGGGAAAGATGCTATTTGATGACGTGAAAGAGGGAGCATGGTACTATGATGCTGTGCAGTATGTAACTAACAACAAGCTGTTCAATGGCATATCGGATACAACCTTCTCACCAAATGCAAAAATGACAAGAGCAATGCTTGTAACAGTTCTTAACCGAATGGAAGAGAAGGGAAAGACAAAGGAGACTACAGTGACAAGCGGTGCGGTCAATAATAATGCAAAGAGCTTCACAGATGTGAAAGTGGGTTCGTGGTATGAAGATGCAGTGAAATGGGCATCTGAAAACGGAATTGTTTCAGGATACTCAGACGTTAACTTTGGCCCTGATGATTCAGTAACTCGTGAGCAGCTTGCAACAATACTTCATCGTTATGCAAAGACAAGAGGCAAGGATGTTTTGAATAAAATAGACTTAAGTTTATACAAGGATAGCAAAAACATATCAAGCTATGCAAAAGATGCAATGAGCTATTGCGTTGGAAATAAGATAGTAACAGGAAGAAGAGTTGATACACTTGAGCCTCAAGTCACAGCAACAAGGGCAGAAGTTGCAACTATGCTGATGAGATACAAATAAAGTATTTCAACTATAAAAAGATTGCAAAATCAAAATTAATACATCCAAAACAAAAGCAGAAATGTTTGCGGTACATTTTTGCTTTTGTTGCAATTTATATACACGATCAGTATTGACGAAAATATTATTTCAAGATATATTAAGCGAAGAAAGGGGTGTTTAT
>CAZWCK010000011.1:0-18361 GCA_964632625.1 uncultured Oscillospiraceae bacterium | reverse complement strand
TGTCCGGGAGAAAAAGAACTTACAGGAAAAGGTGTTTCTTACTGCGCTACTTGCGATGGTGCATTCTTTGAAGATTTTGAAGTATATGTGGTCGGCGGTGGAGATGCTGCAGTAGAAGAAGCAATGTTCTTAACTAAGTTTGCAAGAAAAGTAACTGTAATTCACAGAAGAGATGAGCTTCGTGCAGCAAAATCAATACAGGAAAAAGCATTTGCAAATCCGAAGATGAACTTTATGTGGGATAGCGTAGTCAAGGAATTGAAAGGTGACGGATTGCTAGAATCAATGGTAGTTGAAAACGTAAAAACCGGAGAATTAAGAGAAATTGTTGCAGATGAAGAAGATGGTACTTTTGGCGTATTTGTATTTATCGGATTTAAACCGTCATCAAGTCTTTTTGAAGAAAAAGTCAAGATGGAAAAAGGATATATACTGACTGATGAGGAAATGAGAACCAATATCCCTGGAGTTTTTGCAGCAGGAGACATCAGAAAGAAGAGCTTGAGACAGGTAGTAACAGCAGCGGCAGACGGTGCTATTGCGGCAACTCAGGCAGGTAAATATCTAGAAGATTAATAATCAATCATTATAAAGACAGCAGCAAAATTTTGATAGTAAATAATAAGAAAATAGAAAATTGGAGGAAAATAAAATGATATTATGTGATAAGACAACTTTTGAAGCAGAAGTTATTCAGGCAGAAGGTGCAGTGGTAGTGGATTTCTTTGGCGATGGATGTGCACCATGTGCAGCACTTATGCCGCATGTAGAAGCATTATCAGAAAAATATGGCGCACAGATAAAATTCTGTAAGTTGAATACAACATCAGCAAGAAGACTTGCAATCAGCCAGAAAATCATGGGACTTCCTGTAATTGCAATTTACAAGGATGGAGCAAAGGTTGAAGAATTAATAAAAGATGATGCAACACCAGAAGCAGTTGAAGAGATGATTAAGAGGTATATATAAATGAGCGGATATGCAGTTTTAAAAGGGGCTAGCTATACTCTAGCCTCAGCGCCTGATATGGTGCTGCACAACGGAACTACACAGACAACTGAAATGGTAGTAAATCCGGAATCACAATACTTGAAAGATTTACCAAAGCATCTAAGAGGGTTTGATGATGTTCTTTCATATATTCCGAACCAGATATATATTGGAAACATGACTCCACAGCAGTTAAAAGAAGTTGAATTCCCATTCTATGACAAAAAAGCTCCTATAACAGAAAGAAATGGTAAGTTTGGGGAGATGATGCCACAAGATGAGTTTATAGGACTTATGCAGATTTGTGACGTATTTGATTTAATCAAACTTGAAAAGAATTTTGCACAGGGAGTAAAGGCAAAATTTATTGCGCATCCTTTGTTTACAGATGAACAGGCTGCAATTTTTGATAAAAACTCAGATGATACTGCTACATTGCAGAAGCTTGTTGATGAAGAACATTCAGAAGGACTTTACAATAATGGAACTTTAGTGGGAGTTGTAAAAAGAGCGCATGATGTAGACGGAAATCTTTCTGCACATGTAATGTTTGAAAATATTGTTTCAAAAGCTTCAAGTGTGCTTTCATTATTACATTTAATAAAGACTACAGGAATTGATCCATCAGAAGTTGATTATGTTATAGACTGCTGCGAAGAAGCGTGTGGTGACATGAACCAAAGAGGTGGCGGAAACTTTGCAAAGGCAGCAGCAGAGGTTGCAGGTCTTGTAAACGCATCTGGTTCAGACACAAGAGGTTTCTGTGCAGGTCCTGCACATGCATTATTAAATGCCGCATCACTTGTAAAAGCCGGAACCTTTAAAAATGTTGTTGTCACAGCGGGAGGATGTACAGCAAAACTTGGAATGAACGGTAAAGATCATGTAAAAAAAGAAATGCCTATATTGGAGGACCAAATTGCAGGTTTTTCAGTGTTGATTAGTGAAAATGACGGAGTTAGTCCACAAATCAGAAATGACATTGTAGGTAAACATAATGTTGGAACAGGATCATCACCACAGGCAGTAATAAGTTCACTTGTTACGGATCCACTAGATGCAGCAGGGCTTAAATTAACAGATATAGATAAGTTCTCTCCTGAAATGCAAAATCCTGATATTACAAAACCGGCAGGCGCAGGCGACGTTCCTGAAGCAAACTATAAGATGATAGCAGCTTTAGGAGTAAAAAGAGGGGAAATAGAAAGAGCAGCGATTGCAGATTTTGTAAGCAAACACGGAATGTGTGGATGGGCACCAACTCAGGGACATATTCCATCAGGGGTACCTTACCTTGGATTTGCAAGAGAAGAAATAATGGCAGGGACAACAAAGAGAGCTATGATAATTGGTAAAGGTAGCTTATTCCTTGGAAGAATGACCAATTTATTTGACGGAGTTTCCTTCATCATTGAGGCAAATGACGGCAAGGGTCAGGAAGCAGGCGGAGTTTCTGAAGATAAAATCAGAAGTTTGATTGGTGAAGCTATGAGAGGCTTTGCAGAAGAATTAATGAGCAAGTAACTTAAGAAAGGATACTAATTGCAGGGGGTAATTTATTTCCCTACGGCAAAGAGGAGGCGAAAAATGTCAGAAAATATGATAAAAAAAATGATAGCGGATACCTTTCTTGAAGTGGCTGATGCATTGGAAACAGGAGAATATGGCAAAAAGCCTGTGATTGGAATTGCTGCAGAAGGTAGCGAGCATGGAATGGAAAATATCTTTGAAGGTGCAAGACTTGCTGAAAAAAAAGGCTACAAGGCTGTAGTAATTGAAGGTGAAGATGTACACAAGAAGATGGAAGAGATGCTTGCAGAAGGCAAGATTGATGCAGCAGTAACAATGCATTATCCGTTCCCAATAGGAGTTTCCACAATTGGACGTGTGGTTACACCTGGAATGGGAAAGGAAATGTATCTTGCGGCAACAACGGGAACTTCCGATACGGATAGAGTTATAAGTATGGTCAAAAATGCTATTTACGGCATAATTGCAGCTAAGGCTTCAGGGGTAGCAGAACCTTCTATCGGGATTGCGAATATTGATGGAGCAAGACAGGCAGAAAAGGCGCTTTTGAAGTTAAAGGAAAACGGCTATAATATAAAATTTGCAGATTCAGCAAGAGCAGACGGTGGTGTTGTAATGAGAGGTAATGACCTTTTGGCAGGGACATCGGATGTAATGGTAATGGATTCCCTTACCGGAAACCTAATGATGAAAATTTTCTCTGCAGGGAATACGGGTGGAAGCTATGAAGCAACAGGTTGGGGCTATGGTCCTGGAATAGGCGAAGGATATGAGCAGCTTGTAATGATTATATCAAGAGCATCAGGAGCACCAGTTATAGCAGGAGCTGTGGAATATGCAAGTCAACTAGTGAAAAATGACTGGGTAAGAGTTACAAAAGAAGAATTTGAAAAAGCAAATAAAGCCGGCTTACAGTCTATCTTGAAGGAATTAAAACCAGTAAAGAGGGCGGCAGATGCTGAAGATAGCGCAGAGGTAAAGGAACCACCCAAGGAAATAGTAACTGCACAGATTCCAGGAATTGAAGTAATGGATCTAGAGGATGCAGTAACAGCACTTTGGAAGGAAAACATTTATGCAGAAAGCGGTATGGGCTGTACAGGACCAATTATCAGAATCAGTGAGGCTAATAAGGGAAAAGCTGCAAAGATTTTGGTTGAAAAGGGTTTTGTAAAAGAATAAACAAATAAAATTGGATGGCAGTTTTTATAAACTTAAGTTCAAAAAACTGCCATCGTTATAAAGATATGTATGAATGTAAAATAGGACAATAATAGACAAAAAATAATTGAATTTTTACTTTATTTATGTTAGTATTGTAAATGTGTTTGAGTTTTATAGATAGGGGAGTAGATGGGTGCTGGTGTGCCTTCCGGTCTTCAAAACCGTTTCGAGGAGTTAGTAGCTTCTTGGGTGGGTTCGATTCCCACATACTCCCGCCATTTTATCTAAAAACGGAGGGTGATTATGGATAAGAAGGAAGTACTAAGAAGTATTCCCAAAATTGATGAAGTGCTGAAAGATCAGCGCTTATTTGTGTTTTTTGGGGATACTGCAAGGGAACTGATTGTAGATTCAGTTAGAGAAACAATTGATGAGATAAGAAAAGATATTTTAGACCATTTTGAAAAAGAAGATACGGTTGGACAGAATTCAAACCAGAAAATGAAAGGTGGAGAAAGCTCACAATGTCAAAATGATAATAATATGATTTTGACGTACAACAAAATGATGGACAAGATTTTGGAAAGACTAATAGATAAAAGAAAGAAAAGCCTTAGGAGAACTATAAATGCAACAGGAGTAACACTTCATACAAACCTTGGCAGAGCGAAACTATCAGATAAGGCCTGTGAAGCTGTTATGGACATAGCAGGAAATTATTCTACATTGGAATATGACGTAAAAAAAGGAGCAAGGGGATCAAGACACGATCATGTGGAAAAAATCATTACAAGGATTACAGGTGCAGAGGCTGCAATGGTGGTTAATAACAATGCTGCAGCTACAATGATTTGTCTCTCAGCAATGGCAAAAGACAAAGAAGTAATAGTATCAAGAGGAGAACTTGTGGAAATAGGCGGCTCATTTAGGGTGCCTGAAATAATGCAACAAAGCGGAGCAATTTTGAAGGAAATCGGTACCACAAACAAAACCAAAGTACAAGATTATAAAAATGCCATTAATGAGAACACAGGAGTGCTTTTGAAGGTTCATACCAGTAACTACAAGATATTAGGATTTACGGCAGAAGCGAGTCTTGTAGAATTAGTTGAGCTTGGGAAAGAAGAAAAGCTTCCGGTAATATATGATATGGGAAGTGGGTTGATGGTGGATCTAAAAGAATACGGTATTGCAGAGCCTACTGTTCTTGATAGCCTAAAAACAGGAATAGATATAATATTGTTCAGTGGGGACAAGCTGCTTGGAGGACCGCAGGGCGGCATTATAATAGGCAAGAAGGAATATGTAGATAGAATGAAGAAACACCCACTTGCACGAATTTTAAGAGTCGATAAGATGACCCTTGCAGCAATGGAGGCTACCTTCAATGCTTACCTTAATTTGGAGGAAGCAAAGAATGAAATTCCGGTACTTTCAATGCTTTGCACAAGCAAACAAGATTTAAAGGTAAGGGCAGAGAGGTTAAAAGAAAAAATTGAAGAATTAGACCGAGACAATTCAGAGATAAATATGGAAATTGTGGAAACCAAGGAGCAAGTAGGTGGTGGTTCGGCACCAATTACATTATTGGACGGTTATGCACTTGCAATCACTTCAGAATACTACACAGCCGATAAATTGGAGAGAAGATTGAGAGAAAGCAGTATACCAATTATTGCGAGAATTTACAAAAACCATTTATATATTGACATGAGGACGGTTACAGATGAAGAAAGTGATATTATTGCACAAGCAATAGCAGGAATAAAGAAGGGAAGGCAATTCGGAGATGAATAATGTCATAGTTGGAACCGCAGGACATGTGGATCATGGAAAAACCTGCCTTATAAAAGCGCTTACAGGAATTGATACAGATAGATTAAAGGAAGAGAAAAAACGAGGAATTACTATTGAGTTGGGTTTTGCGGAAATGCCGAACGATTGCGGTATAAATATAGGGATTATAGATGTACCTGGGCACGAAAAATTTGTCAGGAATATGCTTGCCGGGATTGGAGGCATAGATTTAGTTTTGATGGTTATTGCGTCAGACGAGGGAGTAATGCCTCAGACTGTGGAACATTTTGAGATAATCAAAATGTTGAATATTAAAAAGGGGATTATCGTACTAACCAAAATCGATATGGTTGATGGGGAATGGATTGAAATTGTTAAGGAAGATGTTATCAATATGGTACGAGGTACCTTCCTTGAAGGAGCTTCTATCATGGAGGTATCTTCATATACAGGGCAAAATATTCCGGAATTAAAGAAATTAATATGTGACATGGTATCTGATTGCGGACAGCGAAGGTTTATGCCCGAATTACTACGAATCCCGGTGGACAGGGTATTTACAATAGATGGATTTGGAACGGTAATAACAGGAACACTTATTGAAGGTTCAGTTTCCGTTGGCGATGAAGTAGAAATATACCCAGAGGGGCAAATTGCAAAGGTTAGAAACCTGCAGGTTCATGGGAACATGGTGGACAAGGCCTATGCAGGTCAAAGAACGGCAGTAAATCTATCGAATATTAAAAAGGAAGACATAAGAAAGGGAAATGTTATTGCAGCAAAAGATACTTTGACAAAAACAATGATGGTAGATGTGAAAATAGATATGTTCAAGGATAGCCCAAGAACTTTGATAAATGGAAGCAGGGTTCATTTGTATTTTGGAGCTGCAGAAGCTATTTGCAAGACAATACTTCTGGACTCTGATGCTTTGGAAAGTGGGCAGGCAGGTTATGCTCAGCTTAGACTTGAGGAAGAAATTGCGGTAAAAAAAGGCGATAGATTTATAATTAGATTTTATTCTCCTCTAGAGACAATTGGAGGGGGAATAATGCTGGATGCAAACCCACCTAAGAGAAAAAGGTTTAGTGAAGAAGTAATAAAAGCATTACGGATAAAGGAAATGGATAGTGGAGCAGGCCTTTTGGAACAATCAATTTCAGAAGGGAGCATTACATTTATGCCCTTAGAAAAACTTGCAAACAAAATAGGGTGGACTCTTTCTCAAGCAAAAGAGAATGCCGAGATTTTGAAAAATGAAGGGAAAATATTTGAAATTTTGGAGGGTATTTTTATTCATAGTGCTTATATTGAAAAATCTATGAGTAAGTTAGAAAAATTACTGGAGGACTATCACCGAAAAAATCCAATCAGCCCAGGCATGAACAAAGAAGAATTTCGTAGTAAAATAGAAGCAAGCCTGCATTTGGCTACAAAAGAAGCGGTAGCACTTATGAATTTTCTGGTAAGACAAAAATATCTGAGAGCAGTGGGAAATAACATAGCTTTGAAAAACTTTGAAGTAGTCCTCAATGAAGGACACAATGCACTTCAGGAAAAAATTGAGAAGCTGTACAAAGAAGCAGGGTTTGAAATGCCGGTCATAGAAGATGTCATAGCAAACGAAAAGGACAAGAAGCTTGCTAAACAAATGATAGAACAGCTTGAAGCATCAGGAAATCTGGTTAAGGTTCAATATCCTTACTATATGCATAAGGATAAGTTTAACCAAGCCATAAGCACAATTACTCAGCATATTAATAAAAACGGACAAATAACTTTGGCAGAGTTTAGAGATTTGGTCGGAACTTCTAGAAAATACGCAGTACTTATCCTAGAAGGGCTGGATCAGAAAAAAATTACAAAAATGCAAGGGGACAGTAGAGTTTTGTATTAGAGGGAATGGTGTGGTGAAATGGATTTTAAACAAATAGAGGCATTTGTAAATGTAGTAAAATATAAGAGCTTTTCAAAAGCAGCCGACGCATTGTTTTTGACGCAGCCCACAATAAGTGCGCATATTATAACTTTAGAAAAGGAACTTGGAATACAACTCATAGACCGAAAAAGCAGAGAAGCACTTGTAACAAGGCAAGGAAAAATATTTTATAATTATGCTCTAGATATGATGAATATGAGAGAAAAAGCAATTTTTTCCCTGCAAAAAAATGATAATAATGTGGAGGGGATTCTGGAAATACAGACTTCAAGTATTCCCGGAGAGTATTTAGTGCCTGAACTGCTGGCTATTTTCAGGAAGAAATATCAAAAAGTGAAATTCTATCTAGAGCAATCCGATAGTCATCAGGTTATTGAAAATCTTCTTTCGAACAAGGGAGAAATTGGTTTTGTGGGAAGTATAAAAAGTGGTAAGGACAATAACTTTGAATTTTTAAAGTTGATTTCTGATCAGATGGTGCTTATTGCACCTAGAAGCAAGAAAAACATAACCAAAATTGAAAACTCTAATAAACAAGCAGGGAACCAAGACGGTTGTAGCCAGATAGAAAAAGTGAACATTTCCGTATTTTTGGACATGGACTTTATTTTGAGGGAACAGGGCTCTGCGACACGTAAGGATTTTGAAGATAAGTTATCCAATATAGGAATATTGCCAAGTAGGCTCAAGGTTATAGCAAGGATGAATAGTTTAGAGGCCATAAAGAGATCAGTTGCAGCAGGAATGGGAGTATCAATTATTTCAAAAAAAGCGGCAATAGGATCTAATTTGAATTATGACATTTTTGAACTTGAAGACATTGACTTGACAAGGGAATTTTATATGGCATATAACAGCAGGGTAGAACTCTCTCCTGTAGCAGAAGTCTTTAAAGAATTTGTAATGAAGCAATCAAAATTAATGGACAATAAATAGTAAATGACAGAAAGTGTCTAGTTTGGAGGTTTATCAAAACGACATTATGCATGTGTAGGTTTTGGGTTGTTTTTTTTTACATATACCATTGACTTCGGAATTAAGGGGGTTAAGGTTTTCCTGGTAGAGTGCATCTAAACCATCATAGATGAAATCTGCAAAGTTTTCAAGCTTTACTTCAGTTGAAAAAGAAACGCAGGTTCCACAAGACGAACTTAAAGAACGGGGGACTGGTTGAAGCGTACATCTTATATTTTTGGTGGCAAGAAATTTACTATACTGTATAGCATCAAAATGAGTGTGAAGTGTTGCGATGTAATTCATTTTTTCTTTTACCTCCATCTTAGAGTTTTATTATTGACTTTGTTTTTTAATACTGGCATCTAAAATTGACTTTTAGATGCCAGTATTTGAGTTTTTACCTGTATAAAGTTATTTAATTGTCAGTTTAAATTCGTTGTCAGTTTTTTCCACTCATATGGCTTTTCCTGAATTTTTCACATAACGGGTTATGTTTTGTACTGCAGTGTTGTTGTCAACCAATACTTCAATAGTGTTTGAATTTGCAGAGAGAGCTTGCTTTACCCTCAATACGGGTTCTGGGCAGGCAAGACCACGTGCATCAATATTTATAGACATAAATTACCTCCATTTTGAACTTTGTTTTTAAATAATAATTATTTATAACTAATTAAGACAAGTAGCTTAGTAATGTAAGTTATGCTTTTTTTGATTTTTGAATATTTGCAAATGCAATAATTGCAAGTATGATAAAGCATATTATTACTGCAATCTGTCCATATTGTGACGGACCTTCAGGGGATGATGCTAATTTGAAATTGTGACAAATAGCAGCACCCACAATAAGACCAAATACTGTTATTACAGAATCGGCATTTCCTTCTCCTGAAAGTATTAACTGTCTTAGAGGACAACCTCCTAGCAATACAGAACCAAAACCCACAACTATCATGCTTAAACAATTCCATAGACCATCACTGTGAGCAATAGGTTGACCTTCAAATCCTAAGTTAAAAGAACCAAGGATTAAATTACCTATTACTATCACTACAATAACAGCAAGGAAACCTACTAGCATATGAGTATCCTTGAACATAATAGTGTCTCTAATTCCTGCTACACAGCAAAATCTTGAGCGTTGTGCCAGTGCACCAACTATTAGTCCTGCGGCAAGTGCCATAAATATAGGGGCATGCATTGAACCAGGTCCGGATTCGCTAAAAAACAGAAGGAATGGGAAAGCTATCAAAACTAGCAACAGAACTATGTTTATTGCAGGATAAAGAAGACCTTCAGCAAAGCCTAAATTATATGTACGTTTAAGATTAAAGCCTTTTTTCAAGCAGAAGATACCAATTACGATTCCTATTACAAAACCAACAAGTCCTACTATCGCATTCAGGTCTCCACCGCCTATTCTAATCATCATACGAAGAGGACAGCCAAGAAATACCAATGCTCCAACCATTACGCAAACTGAAACCACAAAACGTGTTACGGGAGAAGAACCTCCTCTTGAAGCATATTCTTTTGAAAACAGTGAAATTATCAGTGAACCCAATACTAAGCCGATTATTTCTGGGCGGACATACTGAACAACCTCAGCACGATGGAACCCCAAGGCTCCGGATGTATCCCTTAGAAAGCAGGCTATACAGAAGCCCATATTTGCGGGATTTCCAAAAAATACAAGCATAAGTGATATAATCCCCACCACTACGCCAGTTATGATTACCAGTGATTTTTCTTTCATAATACTTATTTTACTCCTTTAATTCTTTATTTTATGATTGCGACCAAAGTATACCATAAAGAAACTCAATTATTAAATGGATAATACTGATAGTAATAATGTAGAATATAGATTTAATCTATGAGATTTTTGTAGGATTTTGTTTTATAATAATAGTAATAATAATTAAAGGTAAACTATTGTATTGGCAAAGATGGGAGAAAACAATGCAAATTTATTGCGATAATGGAAGCACCTCATTTCCAAAGGCTCCAGGGCTTGGAAAGATAATGGGAGAGCATATAGATAATAATGGATATAATATTAGTAGAGGTGGCTATGGAAAGGCCTATAGTGTAGAGGAAAAAGTCATAGAGACAAAAGAACTGCTATGCAATATGTTTTCGTGTGATAATCCTAGAAATGTGGTATTTACACCGGGTGCAACATATGGACTTAATATGATAATTTCAGGTTTGTTAACAGAGGGAGACCATGTTATAACAACCTCGATAGAACATAATGCAGTAGTAAGACCCTTGGCATTTCTGTCTGGTTATAGGGAGCCTGATTTCAAGCAAGTTGACTTGAATACCGAATTAAATGTAACAAAACGGACTGGAAAAATTCAATGGAGTGAAGCTTTGTGTGATGAAAGCGGCAGGTTGGATACAAGTGATATAGAAAGACTGATTAAACCAAATACAAAGCTGGTTTTGATAACCCATGCGTCAAATGTTTGTGGAACTATGACCGATATTTGTGAGGTTGGCAGAATTTGCAGGGAAAAAGGCGTTTATTTTGCTGTTGATGCGGCGCAATCTGCGGGAAGTGAACATATTAATATGGAAGCCTGTAATATTGATGCACTGGCTTTCCCAGGGCACAAGGGTCTTTTGGGGCCTCAGGGGATCGGAGGATTAATTCTAAACGATAAAATAGCAGCAGAGATTTCGCCTATTATTCTTGGGGGTACAGGAAGTTTTTCAGATAAAGAAGAAATGCCTCCATTTATGCCAGATAAGTTTCAGCCGGGTACTTTGAATTTGCCGGGAATAATTGGACTGAATCACGCATTAAAATACATTGAAAAAGAGGGAATTGATGCTATAAAAGAAAAGAAGATGAGACTTACAAGGCAATTTATTGAGGCTACTATGAATATGCAGGGAGTAAGAATTGCTGGAATTTCAGGAACTGAAGGAAGATGTGGAGTTGTGTCGTTGGATTTTAAGGCGAATGACAATGCAGAGGTGAGTTTTTTATTGGAAAAAGAGTATGGTATCATGACTAGATGCGGAATGCACTGTGCACCACATGCTCATAAAACATTAAATACGTTTCCACAAGGCACGGTTCGATTTGCATTTGGTTATTTCAATACCAAGGAGGAAGTTTCAATGGTTATAGATGGTATAAATAATATAATTAAAGATTAATAAAGATTAAGAAATTAAATTAAATTGTTGATTAGCCCCTTGATTTATTCAGGGGGCTTTAGTATGATTGAAGTACCATATTTATTTATGACAATTGATATTTGTCGTAAGATTGAAATGGCGTGGAAGTGCCAGAAATACTTTTGCACTTCTTACCCAAAGCAAAGATGGAGGTAAAGATGGAAAATGAGCAGTATTTGAGGCTATTGTCAAAAGAGTACAAGAATATTAAGGAAGCTTCAGCGGAAATAATAAATTTGAGGGCAATAATGAGTTTGCCAAAGGGTACAGAATATTTTTTAAGTGACCTGCATGGTGAACACGAAGCTTTTATTCATATGATAAAAAGCGCTTCAGGTGTTATACGTTCAAAAATAGATGAACTTTTTGCAAAATCACTATCAGAGACTGACAGATATAATCTGGCGGCATTGATTTATAATGCAGAGGCAGAAATTAGAAGAAGAAAAAAGACTGAAAATGATTTTGATCAATGGTGCAAAGTTAATATTTACAGATTGATTGAAGTGTGCAAATCAGTTTCCACGAAATATACAAGATCAAAGGTCAGAAAGAGACTGCCAAAGGATGCAGACTACATTATGGATGAACTTCTGCATGCGGATGATGAAGCAAACAGGGCACATTATTATAATGAAATCATAAATTCAATTGTGGAATGTGAAATAGCAGAGGATTTTATTCAGGAATTAGCATTGACGATTAGTAGGCTGGCTGTTGACAGACTGCATATCATCGGAGATATTTTTGATAGGGGAGCACATCCTGATTATATAATGGATTATTTAATGGAATTTCATGATGTTGATTTCCAATGGGGAAACCATGATATTGTATGGATGGGTGCAGCTACCGGAAACTGGGCTTGCATAACAAATTTGCTAAGAATGAATATAAGCTATAACAATTTTGATATGATGGAAATAGGATACGGCATTAACCTAAGACCGCTTGCAGTATTGGCAACAAGAGTTTATAAAGACGACCCATGTACATACTTCTTGCCGCATATTCTTGATAGAAACCAATATGATCCGGTAGATGAAAATCTGGCAGCAAAAATGCACAAGGCTATTGCAATTTGTCAGTTCAAGGTGGAAGGCCAGAGAATAATAGCACATCCGGAATACAAGATGGAGAATAGATTACTGCTTGACAAGATTGATTACGAAAAAGGGACAATTAAACTTAGAGATGGAGTATTTGAACTAAGAGATTCAAATTTCCCGACAATTGATCCACAGGACCCCTATAAGCTGACTGCTGAAGAAGAAGATATGCTTAAGAAATTAGAGGCATCTTTTCATAAGAGCGATAAGTTGCATAAACATATCAGATTTTTATTTAGTCATGGCGCAATGTACAAGGCAGTAAACGGAAATCTGCTATATCATGGCTGCATACCAATGGATGAAAATGGTGATTTCATAGACTGCACAATAAACGGATCTACTCATAAGGGTAAGGAATTTATGGATTACCTTGACCAAGAAGTAAGAAAAGCTTATTTTGATCCTGATGATTCTCAGGAAATTGGGCGTTCAGGAGATATAATGTGGTGGTTATGGCTTGGAAATAAATCGCCACTGTTTGGTAAAGATCAGATGACTACCTTTGAAAGATATTTTGTGGAGGACAAGAAAACTCACAAGGAGTATACAGTGCCTTATTATAAGATAATAAACAAAAAAGAAACTTGTGAAAAAATCTTAAAAGAGTTCTCACTGAACTCTGAAACCTCACATATTTTGAATGGCCATGTCCCTGTTAAATTTAAGGATGGAGAAAGTCCTATCAAGGGAGAGGGGCGGTTATTCATTATTGATGGAGGAATATCAAAGGCTTATCAGAAAACAACCGGTATTGCAGGATATACTTTCATTTACAATTCCAGATTCATGGCATTATCGGAGCATAAGCCTTATAGACCAATGAATTCCGATGGCACTCAGGAATTTGTTTCACCTACAATCAAAATTGTGGGAACTTTAAAGAAGCGAATTACAGTCAAGGATACAGATATAGGCGATGAATTGCAACGACAGGTAGATGAATTGAAAGACTTGGTGGTAGCATATAGAAAAGGTTTGATTAAGGAAAGATATTAAGAAAAATAAAAGGGGCGGTTTCAAAGCAGGGCCAAAAGGCATAATGCTTTCAAAAACCACCCCTATATTTTTTAGTAGGTGTATCTGTTTATTGAATTGTTCATATGGATTTCCATAGCCTTTGCTCCAGCTTCAATATCTTTAATTTTAAAGGCATCAAAGATATCTCTATGTTCAAGAAGAACATCTTCTAAATATGTTTCAGGGTAAACCATACTTTTTTTACGTAGCTTAATATAAATCTGATATGAGGACAAAACATGTTGAAGCATGCGATTGCCGGAAGCCTTATATATCAGTTGATGAAAGCCTGTATTGATGTTGAGCATTTTGTCTATATCATTTTTGAGCGTATAAAATTCCATAAATTCAAAGGTTTCTTCAAGGGCGTCCATTTCTTCACTGCCAATACGCTGTATAGCCCATCTGACTGCCTGAACTTCATAAGTTTTTCTAAGTTCATACATATCCATAATATCCCTTTCGGTAAACCCAATAACGAACGCTCCCCGGTTAGGAATATTTTCAATTAGCCCATCCATTTCTAATTGTCTCAAAGCTTCCCTGACAGGGGTTCTGCTTACACCATATTCATTACATATTCTTTGTTCTGTAAGCTTACTACCTGAACGTATTTTTCCTGTCAATATATCTCTTTGGAGCTTGGAAAATAAGTTGTTTGCTAATGGCAAGTTAGTGGATTTCTCCTCATTTGGGAATTTATAAAGACCCATTTTGTACCTCCGATTCGTATCGTAAATTGTTATGCTACTAAGCGTATAGTTTTACTTCTTCACAAGAGCTGAAATCACATGTTGGGTAAAGGTCTCAGTGGTATCACTTCCTCTGGTGCCGGACATATTAGTTTGAAAGGCGGCATAGCTTATGGCATTGGCCAGTAAATCAGCTTTAGCCGGGAAACCTATGTGACGAAGAAGCATTTCGGTAGCTTTAAGTATGCTGGAAGGGTTTGCATATTCTGCAAGACCTTCAGATACCATTCGTGGAGCACTTCCATGAATAGCTTCAAATATTGCATGCTTTACACCTATGTTTGCACTTCCTGCAGTACCAACGCCGCCTTGAATTTGAGCTGCTTCATCCGTAATAATATCTCCATAAAGGTTAGGTAAAATAAATACATTGAAGTTACTCCTTATGGACTCATTCATCAAATTTGCAGCCATAATGTCGACATACCAGTCATCAGTTTTGATTTCAGGGTATTCCTTAGCAATATCATAACATATATTAAGAAATTTTCCATCGGTTTTCTTCATGATATTTGCCTTTGTTACAATAGAAACATTTTGATTACCATTGGCTTTTGCAAATTCGAAAGCGGCTTTTGCGATTCGTTTTGTACCTGCAGTAGTAGTTATTTTGAAGTCTACTGAGATATTATCATTAATATCAATTCCTTGATTTCCCAAAGCATATTCACCCTCTGTATTTTCTCTGTAGAAAGTCCAATTTATGTTTCTTTCCGGTATGGAAACAGGTCTTACATTTGCAAACAAATCAAGAGATTTTCGGAGAGATACATTTGCACTTTCGAGATTTGGCATACCCGCTTTTTTGTCAGGAGTTGTTGTAGGACCCTTCAAAACAACATGGCATTTTTTTATTTCCGCAAGTACATCTTGAGGAACCGTCTCCATTTTGTTAATTCTGTTTTCAAGAGTCAATCCTTCGATTTTACGTAGTTCAACAGTTCTACCGATTTCGCTCTCAAAAATTACAGATAGGACTCTGCTCGCAGAATTGAGAATTACAGGACCAATACCATCTCCGTCAATTAGTCCTATTACTATTTTGTCAATAGTATTGTAATTAAGGAATTCCTTAGACTCTTTTAATACGTCAACTCTTTGTAGCTGTTCTTTTATAATTTTTTCAAATTGAATTAAATATTCATCATTCATGTTTCTACATATATCCTTTACTGGTATTTTATTTCTTTCATATAATTGATCTTACCACCTGCAAGAAGTAATAAGATTTCAATGTCTGTAAAATTTCCATTTACTTCAAAGCTGTAGCTTTGGGTGGTATTTTTGATAATAAGGGTTTTGTTGTATATTTGTTCCGAGGCATTTTCAATTTCAAGTTGATCAGATAATTTAAGCCTTTCATAGTCAGCAGGGTTTTGAAAAGTCAGAGGAATAATGCCACTGTTAATTAAATTGGCTTTGTGTATTCTTGCAAAGGACTTTGCTATTACAAATTTTATTCCCAGATATAAAGGAGCCAAAGCAGCATGTTCTCTACTACTTCCCTGACCATAGTTTTCACCGCCGATTATTGCGCATTTTCCTGTAGCTAAGCATCTTTTGGAAAACTCACTATCTATCTTTTCAAAACAGTAATTTGCAAGATAAGGAATGTTTGAGCGATAAGGCAGCAATCTGGAATCTGAAGGCATTATGTCGTCAGTGGTAATATTGTCTCCTGTATAAAGTGTAACCGTTGCAGTTAACACATTTCCAAGAGGATTATTTCTTGGAAACGGCTTGATGTTAGGACCCATCTCAACAGGCGTATTTAATTTGTTTGATTGCCCTGAATATATAATGTAACTGTCCGATTTATCAAAAGATACCATCTTTATTTCAGGCAATTCAATTCCTGTAGTACTCCCATCTGTTAATACACCCATAATGGCTGATATTGCAGCAGTTTCAGGGCTTACAAGATATACCTGGGCATCCAAAGTACCGCTTCTGCCTTTGAAGTTTCTGTTAAATGTTCGTAGGGAAACTGCACCGGATTTTGGTGACTGCCCCATTCCAATACAAGGACCACATGCATTCTCGATTATTCTGGCACCGGCAGTAATCATATCGGACATAGCACCGTTTGCGGCAAGCTTTGCAAGTATTTTGCTAGAACCCGGTGATATTACAAGGCTTACATCTTCGTGAACTTTTTTGCCTTTCAGTATTTTAGCAACCTTCATTAAATCAGCATAGGAAGAATTTGTACAACTTCCAATTGCTACCTGATCAATTTTGATGGGGCCAATATTCGATACGGTGTCCACATTATCAGGACTGTGAGGCATTGCTGCGAGAGGTTTAATCTCAGACAAATTAACCTTCAGGAATTCATCATAAACTGCATCACTATCAGCACAAAGGGGAATATAGTCTTGTTCACGCCCTTGGAACCTTAAATATTCGATGGTATTTTCATCGCTTGGGAATACGGAGGTGGTAGCACCTAGTTCAGCCCCCATGTTTGTAATGGTAGCCCTGTCTGTCACAGATAGGGAACTGACTCCTTCTCCTGTATATTCTACGATTTTACCCACGCCACCTTTGACAGTAAGCTTTTTAAGAACATACAATATTACATCCTTAGCTGAGGACCAAGCCGGTAGTTTACCCGATAGTTCTACATTTATAACTTTTGGAACGGTCAAGCTGTAAGTACCTTTTGCCATTGCAGTAGCAACATCAAGCCCACCTGCACCAATAGCAATCATTCCAAGACCTCCACCTGTTGGGGTATGACTGTCAGAACCCAGCAGAGTTTTTCCTGGAATACCATAGTTTTCCAGATGAAGTTGATGGCAGATGCCATTGCCAGGTTTAGAAAAAAGTACTCCATGTCTTTTTGCTACACTTTTGATAAAGGCATGGTCATCTGCATTTTCGAAACCTGTTTGCAGTGTATTGTGATCAATATATGCTACAGACAATTCAGTTTGAATTTTCTCTGCCTCCATTGCTTCTAATTGAAGATATACCATAGTACCTGTAGAATCCTGAGTTAAAGTTTGGTCTATTTTAATAGTTATTTCATTTCCACTTATCAATTCACCTTCTACAAGGTGAGTTGATAATATTTTATATGCCAAAGGTTGTTTCATTTTTTACCTCCATAGTTACGTCGTAATATTTTATATTGCTAAAACTTTTATTGGGCGGAATAAATTAACATAAGATTCGCCCAAATTGTACATCTGTATACAATTATACAATCCAAGGCTGATGGTGTCAATATTATTTTAAATTTTATTCCGACTAAAGGGTCGACTTTTTATTGACACATACTCTTGAAAAGAGTATTATTAAATAACTGACCAATGGGTCACTCAGCAATTTCAACGCTTATGAGAGTGAATTGTTGGAAGAATTTTCTTTAGTAACTAAGGAAATTAATTTACATAGTGATAACAATGGTACAAATAGAATTGGTACTTTATAGAATTTAAAGATGAAGAGAGGGATTAAATCAATGAGATCATTTAAAGAGGCTACTGCGGGTTGGAAAAAATCCAATAAAATTATAGTATTTGGAACACTTATCTTGCTAATGCTATTAATAATTTTTAGGATAACTGTCTTTTTTGAAAATGAGCCTGTAGAAAAGGAAAAACCTGTTAATGTAAAAATTGAAACAGCAGCAAAGATGTCAATAAATACTACATCACCAATTACGGGGAGAGTAGAACCGGTTGAAGAAGTGAATATTGTTCCAATGGCAACAGGAGAAATAACTTCAGTGAATGTAGCGTTAGGGGATAGAGTGTCAAAGGGTACATTATTATTTTCCATAGACGGGACACAAATGGCAACAACTTACAATAAGGCAAAAGAGGCGTATAACCTTGCCAAAACAAACTTTGATAGAATGTCACTTTTGTATAAGGAGGGTGCTGTATCTCTTCAGAATTTT
>CAZWCK010000010.1:17873-18365 GCA_964632625.1 uncultured Oscillospiraceae bacterium | reverse complement strand
TGCTACCACGCTCTACCGAAAAAAGAAAAACAAGAGATAGTGTTCGAGGAAAAATCGATGGCAGAAGCATGGAGATCCAAAGACTTATAGGAAGAGCACTAAGATCCGTAGTGGATATGCAGAAACTGGGAGAAAGAACTATTTGGATAGATTGTGATGTAATACAAGCTGATGGCGGAACAAGAACTGCATCTATTACCGGGGCATATGTTGCAATGGTAGAAGCAATGAAATTGATGAGGCAAAAGGGAATGATTTCAGAGATTCCTGTTACGGCAATGGTTTCTGCCATAAGTGTAGGAATAGTTGACGGAGAAAATGTTTTGGATTTATGTTACGAACAGGATTCTCATGCGCAAGTAGATATGAATGTAGTAATGACTGACAAAGGCGAATATATTGAGATACAGGGAACAGGGGAGGAAGCACCTTTTGGTAAAGAAGATTTAGAAGCATTGTTAGCTCTTGCAAACGAAGGATGTTGCCAGTTAA
>CAZWCK010000010.1:0-17863 GCA_964632625.1 uncultured Oscillospiraceae bacterium | reverse complement strand
GAGGAGCGGATATTATGGAAACTATTACTTCATTCAGTAAGGAAGACTTAGAAGTATTGCTGACCCTTGCAAACGAAGGGTGTTCTCAATTAAACAAGGTACAAAGAGCGGCAATTGATATGTAAAGAAGAAGGTGAATAGTTAAATGTACGAGGAAAAAATAGTAGTTGCAGCTTCTCATAATAAACACAAGCTTGTAGAAATTGAAGCTATAACCAAGCAGTTTGGGATGGAAGTAATTTCTAGGGATGAAGCTGGAGTTCCTAATATTGAAGTAGTTGAAGACGGAGATACTTTTGAAGAAAATTCTTTTATTAAAGCAAATGAGATTATGAAATTGTGCGGGCAAATTACCATTGCTGATGATTCGGGATTAATGGTAGAAGCATTGAATGGCGAACCGGGAGTATATTCAGCCCGCTATGCAGGAGTGGATGGCGATGATTGGGCAAATAACCAAAAGTTAAAACTATTGATGAAAGATATCCCACAGGAAAAAAGAAGGGCAAAATTTGTTTCCGTTATTACACTTTTGTATCCTGATGGGAGAAAAATAGTGGCACGAGGGGAGTGCCCCGGATATATAATATTTGAAGAGAGGGGAAACGGTGGATTTGGATATGATCCCTTGTTTGTGCCTGAGGGCTATGACAAGACCTTTGGGGAATTGCCGTCAGAAGTCAAGAATAAAATAAGTCATAGGGCAAAAGCTCTTGATGAGTTAGGCAGGCAGCTTCAGAACTTATAAGATGCGTACTTATATGAAAAGAGGGGATTATTAATGACAAAAAAGAGATTAATGCAAATAGTATTAATAGGAATAAAACAACTTAGAGACCCTTATTATCAAGGATTTGCAGCTCAAGTTTCTTTTTATTTCATTCTTGCGTTAGTACCTGTGGGAATTGTACTATCACAGTTATTGGGCTTGTTTTCCGTATCGTTGACTACTCTTAATTTTTGGATTGATCAGTATTTGACAGGAGATGTTGCAAAGATTTTGAAGGGGCTTGTGGTATATTCATCTACAGGGACAATGAATGTTGTATTGATTGTGGTTGCGCTTTGGGCGGCTTCCAGAGCAGAATTTTCATTGATGAGAATTACAAATTATACATTTACAAGCGGACAATCTACAGGAAACGGATATTTCAGAGAAAGATTAAGAGCGTTAAAGACGATGCTGATCACATTGTTTACCATCGCCTTTTCCTTGATAGTTTTGGTGTATGGGGAAATAATTATAAAATTGGCGTTTACATTGCTTTCTGATAAGTTGCATTTGGAATATCATGTAGACTCATTTTGGTTGCTATTGCGATGGCCTGTTGCGATGGCTCTGTATTTCTTCATGGTAAGTTATAATTATTACGTACTTCCGACTGAGAAATTAAGTTTTAGACAGATTTTGCCGGGCAGCGTATTTGCTTCTGTCGGAATGCTGCTAGTTACGTTTTTCTATTCCATATATGTTGAGAAAATGGCAAATTATGATATAATCTACGGTTCCTTGGCTTCTATAGTTGCATTAATGTTTTGGTTTTACTTTTTGGCATGGACATTAGGACTTGGAATACTTTGCAATAAAGCATGGAAGGACACCAAGAATGTATAAAAGATGCCACCCAAAGTCTTGCAAAAATATAAAATGAGCAAGAATTTTGGGTGGCAAAAAAATCTGAAATAAAAGTTATTATATGGATATGTTATTTCAAAACTCTGATTGATACGATTCCGTCTACATCTTTCAGAACTTTTTTAATTGATGTTTCATCTATGATAGAATCAATATCAATTAAGGTACAAGCAAATTCCCCTTTGCTCTTGTTTACCATATTGTTTATATTAATATTTAAGTTGGCTAAGGCACCGGTTACTTTTCCGAGCATGTTAGGAATATTTTTGTTTAGAATACAAACTCTGCCTTTTGCATCAGGGTTGAGTGCTCCCAGATGACAAGATGGATAATTAACTGAATTGGTAATATTTCCATTTTCCAAATAATCCATCAATTGATCCACTGCCATTTCAGCGCAGTTATCCTCAGCTTCGGATGTTGAGGCTCCCAAGTGTGGAATGCATACTACATTTGGATTTTTTACCACCATTGAGTTTGGAAAGTCTGTTATGTATTTTCTCAATTTCCCTGAGTTTAAAGCTCCAAGAAGATTATCATCATTCACTAACTTGTCTCTCGAAAAATTCAATAATACCGAACCATCCTTCATCTGCCCAAATCGTTTGCTGTTCATCATTCCCTTGGTTGCATCCATGGCAGGAACATGAATAGTTACATAGTCGCAGTCTGGAAGTAAATCACCAAAGTCTGCTACAACCGTAATTTTGTTGGAAAGTTCATGGGCTGCATGAAGAGTCATGTATGGATCATATCCGATTACATTCATGCCGAGTTTTTGTGCAGTGTTAGCTACCAATACACCGATGGCACCAAGACCTATTACTCCCAGTGTTTTACCTTTTAGTTCACTGCCTGCAAATTGTCCCTTACCTTTTTCAACGGTCTGCGAAATATCATCAGGATTATCTTTCAAGCTATTAGACCATTTTAGAGCTTCTGGAAGATTTCGTGCAGCAAGCAGTAAACCAGCTATAACTAACTCTTTTACTGCATTTGCATTTGCACCAGGAGTATTGAATACCACAATACCGTTTTCAGCACATCTTTCCAAAGGAATATTATTGACGCCTGCGCCAGCTCTTGCAATAGCCAGAAGGTTTTTTGAAAAATTCATATCCTGCATGTTTTGGCTTCTGACAAGAATTCCCTGGGCGTCTTCTATTTCATCAATAATCTGATATTTATCGTCAAAGCGACCTAACCCAACAGGGGAAATCTTGTTTAATGTTGTTATTTTATACATATAATTCACCTCAAATCAATATATTTTTTTAAATTAAAGCTAATTATAACACTTTACTAGACTGACGTAAAGTGTTATAATAAGTTTTAACTTATTTTTTTATGATAAATAACAAAAAAAGGGGCAAATGATTGTTGCGATTGAGTAAAAATGACAGTTTTCAGTCGTGACTGGCCGATATAGAGCGTACTGTGCGCACTGTGTTGGTACTGGTAAAATTAATTAAATAATGAGGTGATTATTTTGGAAAAGGACATTAGAAATGAACAGAACAGAGTTTATAACTTCTCGGCAGGACCATCCATGCTACCACTGGAGGTAATGGAAGAAGCTGCAAAAAATCTTACAAATTATATGGGATGTGGGCAGTCCGTTATGGAAATGAGCCATCGCTCTAAAGAATTTCAGAAAATCATAGATGATGCAGAGACAAATCTTAGAGTCTTGATGAATATTCCGGAAAATTATAAGGTGATGTTTTTGCAAGGTGGAGGCACTTTGCAATTTGCAATGGTACCACTTAATCTGATGAGAAACACAAGGATGGCAGATTATATTATTACAGGAACATGGGCAAAGAAGGCAGCAAGTGAGGCAAAAAAGTTTGGAGATGTGCAAATAACGGCATCCTCTGAGGAAAGTACTTTTTCATATGTTCCAAAGGTAAGCATTGAAGATTTCAGAAAAGATGCAGATTATGTACATATTACCTTGAATAACACTATTTACGGCACAAGATATCAATATATTCCGGACACGGGGAACATTCCATTAGTAGCTGATATGTCATCAAATATTTTGTCAGAGGAAATTGATGTTACAAAATTTGGGCTTATCTATGCAGGAGCACAGAAAAACGTGGGACCTGCGGGAATGACGATTGTAATAATCAGAGAAGATTTATTGGGTTTTGCAGACAAAAACGTACCAACCTATCTGGATTACAAAGTCCACGCAGATAATGGGTCAATGTACAACACTCCTCCATGCTTCGGAATTTACATTGCGGGAGAGGTTTTTAAAGACATCCTAAAAAAGGGTGGAGTAAAAGCCATGGAAAAAGTAAATATTAATAAGGCTGAAAAACTTTATGATTACATCGATAACAGCAAATTATTCAAGTGTCCCGTAGAGAAAAACAGCCGCTCTTTAATGAATGTGGTTTTCGTAACGGGAAATGCCGAGTTGGATAAAAAATTTATAGCTGAGGCAAAAGAAGCAAGAATGGTGAATTTGTCTGGGCATAGGTCAATTGGCGGCATGAGAGCAAGTATTTACAATGCAATGCCTATGGAAGGCGTTGACACACTTATTGAATTTATGAAAAAGTTTGAAGGAAAAAATATATGAAATACCTAATTGTTGTGCCAGACGGCGCGGGAGATGAAAAAATAGAGATATTGGGAAACAAAACCCCTCTGGAAGTTTCCAAAATGGATTATATAAATAGTCTTGCATCCAAGGGTGAAGTAGGAATGGTGAAGACTATTCCTGAAGGGATTGCTCCCGGAAGTGATGCTGCAAATCTTTCGGTGATGGGTTATGATCCTGCAATTTATTTGACAGGTAGATCTCCGCTGGAAGCTGCGAGCATGGGAATAGAAATGTCAGACACAGATGTGGCATTTAGAACAAACATTATCACGCTAGAGGGTAAGGGGAATTATGATGACCTTACAATTGTTGATCATAGTTCTGGAGATATTTCCACAGAGGAGGCAGGTCAATTAATAGAACTTGCCAATGATGTATTTGCCAATGAAAGAATTCACTTTTATACGGGCGTCAGCTATCGGCATTGCATGATAATTCATAATGGAAGCACAGAATATGATTTTACACCTCCCCACGATGTTTTGGGCAGAAAAGTAGCTGACTATCTTCCAAAAGGCGAGGGAGCAGAAGAAATTACTGCAATAATGAGAAAGAGCTATGAATTATTTAAGAATCATCCTATTAACAAGGAGAGAATAAGACAGGGAAAAAATCCTGCAAGTACATTGTGGATTTGGGGGCAAGGAAGAAAACCAAGCTTATCATCCTTCTATGACAAGTATAAAATTACAGGAACGGCAATTTCTGCAGTTGATTTAATTAAGGGTATAGCAAAATGCGCGGGACTGGATGCAGCAGATATTGAGGGAGCGACTGGCACCCTGCATACAAATTTTGATGGGAAAGCACAAAGAGCAATTGAGGAATTCAAGAAGGGAAAAGACTTTGTCTATATGCATCTTGAGGGTCCGGATGAATGTTCTCACCAAGGGGATATGCAAGGGAAAATAGATTGCATGCATAGTATAGATGAAAAAATTGTAAAGCCAATTGTTGAATTTTTGAAGCAGTCGGGTGACGATTTTAAAGTGTTGATTGTTCCAGATCACAGAACTCCTTTATGTATTAGAACACATTCATCTACACCTGTTCCATTTGTAATATATGACAGCAGGAAAGAAACAGTCATAGATAACGGTAAAAGCTTTTGTGAAGCATCGGGAGAAGAAGGGGGAAAATTTAACAGCGGGTTTGAACTAGCTGACTATTTCTTTTTAAAATAAAGTGTAGTATAATAATGACATGAGAAAAATATTTTTTATAATAATTACAGCGCTAATAATTACAGTAGTGCAAATGCCAACAATTGAATCTACATATGCAGCAACTGATATTCCAAACATTGAGGCAGAATCAGGAATCCTAATAAACGCAGAGACAGGAGAAATATTATATAAAAAGAACATGGATTCACAACTGGAGCCTGCAAGTACAACAAAGATGATAACCTGCTTGCTTGCTTTGGAAAATTTGGAGCTTGATCAAGTAGTAACAATTGATGCAGAAACGCCATTTACAGAAGGAAGCAGAATTTATTTACTTGAGGGAGAGCAGATTACAGTCGGCAATATACTTTATGGATTAATGCTGGAATCTGCTAATGATTGCGCAGTTGCAATAGCAAAGGAAGTAGCCGGTAGTGTAGAAGACTTTGCTATAATGATGAATGAAAGAGCCAAAGAATTAGGAGCAACTAATACTAATTTTATTAACCCAAACGGACTTCATATAGAAGGGCATGTAACCACGGCTCATGATCTTGCTATGATTGCAAAAGGGTGTATGAAAAATGAAAAGTTTAGAGAATACGTTAGTACCTACAAATTTGATATTCCGGCGACAAACAAGCAAGAACAAAGACACGTGTATAATACAAATAGACTTATCTATGATGCAAAGACCAAAGTTACTGTAAAGGGAGTTACAAGACCCACAAAATATGATGGAGCAATTGGTATAAAAACCGGTTATACAAGCCATGCTGGAGGATGTCTTGTGGCAGGAGCTAACAGAGATGGAACTGAATTGATAGCGGTGGTTCTAAAGTCAACTGATTTGGGCAGATTTGCGGATTGCATTGCACTTTTAGATTTTGGTTTTGCAAATTATCACTCATATAAAGCAGTGTCAAAAGACAATGAAATGGATAAAATTCCAATTAAAATGGGAAAAGTCAGAAAAATTGCAGTAGCACCGGCGAAAGATTGTTTTATTACGTTGCCAATAGAGGCATCAACAGCAGTTGTAACTACTAAGATAATAATGAAGGAAAATTTGACAGCACCTGTGAAAAAGGGAGAACAAGTAGGTGTTATTAAAGTGTTCGAAGCAGAAACGCAAAGGCAAGAAATTCCAGTGGTTGCCACTGAAACTGTGGAATCCGGCACTATTCTTGCACTTCTTGGCGTAGAAGATGACAATGCAAAGATGATTTATCTGATAACGGCAATAATATTAGTGATTTTGATGAATATATGCCTATTCTTCACTTGGTTAAGAATGTATAAAAATAAAAAGCGAAGGGTACTTCGTGAAAGGCGTGCTATGGAAATTGCTTTAGCGCGAAAGAATAAGTTAAGAGAATATGAACAGAGGGGTTGGCCTTACTAATGTTCGATATTAAAGAAAATTTAAAAAAACTCCCGGATTCACCGGGAGTTTATCTGCATAAAGACAAACTGGGGCAGGTTATATATGTGGGGAAAGCAGTTTCCCTCAAGAACCGAGTGCGTCAGTATTTTCAGTCGTCCAGAAATATGGATGCAAAAGTAAGAGCGATGGTTGCAAATATTGAGGAATTTGAATATATTACAACAGCAACTGAAATGGAGGCTCTTATTCTTGAGTGTAATCTGATAAAAAAATATGAACCCAAATATAATGTACTATTGAGGGACGATAAAACCTATCCCTTTATTAAGATAACAACAAATGAAGAGTTTCCAAGAGTTATCAAAACCAGAAGAGTATTGAAAGATGGTTGCAAATATTTTGGACCCTATAGCGATGTGACCTCAGTAAATCAGATTATAGACTTATTGAGTAATGTTTTCGTGCTAAAAAAATGCAATACCAGAACCTTCCCAAAGGATGTTAGACCATGCTTGAATTATCATATAAAAAAATGTATGGGCATATGTGTTAATAAAGTTTCTAAAACAGAATATATGGACAATATAAGGAAGATAGAGGAATTTCTAAGTGGAAGGCAAAAACCCATGATAGATTATCTGACAGAGAAAATGAGTCATGCATCAGTAAATATGGATTTTGAAATGGCGGCAGCTTATAGAGATAACATAGCGGCTGCCAAAGCTCTTAATGAGAAGCAAAGGGTAGTAATACCAGGTGCAAAGGACATGGACATGATTTTACCGGTAAGAGGTGAGAAAGAGCATCACATAGCCCTTTTTACAGTGCGGGAAGGCAAGCTTTCAGGAAGAGAAACCTTTCATATGCAAGCTAGCCAAGAGGATGATATGGAGGATTTTGTAACTTCTTTTATGAAGCAACATTACCTTCAAACGCAAAATGTTCCCAAAGAGATCCTTCTAAATTTTGAACCCTCAGAAAAAAAACTGCTTGAAAATTTCTTAGAGGAAATTTCAGGATACAGGGTGATTATAAACATACCACAAAGGGGAGACAAGAAGGCACTTCTTGATTTGGCAAAGCAAAATACAGTTGAAATGACTAAGACCATTGATGACAAGGCAAAAAACCAAAGAGAAAGAAGCTTTACCTTAGGTAGCCAGATTCATGATATTATAGATGAAATCAAAGGGGAACCTTCAGTTCCATATACAGGCAGGGATTACAGGATTGAGGCTTACGATATATCAAATACGAATGGAGTTGACACGGTGGGTGCAATGGTAGTATTTGAGGGTTTAAAGGCTAGCAAGAAAGATTATAGGCGGTTTAAAATCAGAACTGTGGAGGGACCAAATGATTATGGCAGCTTGCAGGAGGTAATATATCGCAGGATAAAAAGGGCTCAAGCGGGAGATGCGGGATTTGCGAAGCTTCCTGAGCTGATGCTAATTGATGGTGGAAAAAATCAGGTGGCTGTTGTTGTAAAAATACTAAATGCAATGAATGTTTATATACCTGTTGCGGGACTGGCAAAGGATAATCATCACAGGACGAAAGCCTTGGTGTATTTAAAAGGCGGATTGCAGGTAAAAATTGAAGAGATAAATTCAGAGGACTATACGGAAATTGAATTGAAGGACAGGACAATCTTATTCAAATACATGGGAACCATTCAAGAAGAGGTTCATCGTTTTGCAATAGAATATCATCGAGGCCTTAGAAATCAAAGAATGCAGAACTCTGTACTTGATAAAATTGAAGGTGTTGGAACGACAAGAAGAAATTCACTTCTTGAACATTTCGGGAGTGTTGAAAAAATAAAAAATGCTTCAGTCTATGATCTTTCTCAGGTAAAGGGAATGAACAACAAGGTGGCAGAAAAAATTCATGAATATTTTAATTGCTAAAAACAAAGGATAATGATATAATTCATATATTATTCAGCAGGTTTTGTTTATGAGACTATTGGCTGACAATAACAAAGTATTTGCAATGTGTGTAGAATTCCATTGCGGATGGTTTTATTTTTAAACATATTTGGAGGATTGAAAATGGCAGATAAAGAAAAATGCGGATGCGACGGTGGTTGTAATTGTGGAACTGCAAATGACGATGCAGATTATATTACACTTGAGTTTGATGACGGTGTAGAAGTTGAATGTGAAATCATGGGTGTGTTTGAGTGCGAAGGAAAAGAATATATTGCACTTATTCCAGATGATAACTCTGACGATGTTTATTTATATGGTTACAAAGAAGTTGGTGATGACGAATTTGAACTAGTGGACATTGAAGATGATTCAGAGTTTGAAAAGGTTGAAGCTGAATTCAATAAATTAGCGGATGAAGCGGATGAAGAGTAGGATATATTTTAGAAGACAAGCAAGAATAGATTTCTAAATAGTATCTGTAAATCGGATTTTAAAGAAAAAATATAAAGGCCACACATTTTTTATGTATGGTCTTTTTAAATGTTAGTAAAGTGAACGTTTAATAAATGCAATGCCTATTATGGTAGAAACAATAGAGCCTGTTATGTAGTAGGAATTAGTCCTGCCGCCCAAAAGCGAAAGCACGCAGGTAATAGCTATTACAATAAAAAATATTCCGATAATCAAGTTCTTCTTATTCATAAAATTCCTCCCAAATCAAATAATTTAGAACAAGAGCTCAAAAGAACTCTTAAACAATAATATATTACTTTCATAAATAAAACAATTGTTTTTTTGGGTAAAATGATATAAAATGAAGCAATATGAGATTATTCATAATATGGCGCAGAATCTTTATTTAATAAGGTGATGGGAATTTTGCGTTCGGAGAAAGGAATATGTATTACGATGAAAAAGTACGATATTATTATTGCCGGAGCGGGAGCAAGTGGGGTTTTTATGTCCTACGAATTGACCAAACTGAACAATTCAGCAAAGATATTGATGATAGATAAAGGGGCATCTTTAGAAAAAAGAATGTGTCCGATTAAACTTGGTAAAACTAAAACTTGTATAAAATGCAATCCTTGTCATATCATGAATGGTTATGGCGGTGCAGGAACCTTGTCAGATGGTAAATATAATATTACCACAAAGTTTGGGGGAGATTTGCATGCTTACGTGGGTCTTGAAGAAGCTATGAATCTAATGGAATATGTAGATCAGGTTTTGTGTGACATGGGTGGAGCTGAAGCTAAATTGTACTCTACAAACAGTTCAGATTTAAAAACAATTGCATTGAGGAATAATCTACATTTATTAGATGCTAAGGTAAGGCATTTGGGTACTGATAGAAACATGGTAATTCTTCAGAGAATATTTGATTATACAAAAGACAGGATAGATACTCAATTTACAACAACTCTTACGGATGTAGCAAAGCTTGAAGACGGTACCTTTGAGGTAACAACAAGTAAGGGTGATACTTACCAGTGTACGGATTTGGTTTTGGCTACCGGTCGCTCCGGGTCTAAATGGATTTCCAGCATATGCGATAAGCTTGGAGTTGGACAGAAGAAAAACAGGGTTGACATTGGAGTTAGGGTTGAGTTACCTGCAGAAATATTTAAACATATTACAGATGACGTATATGAAAGTAAGATTGTTTACAAGACAGATAAATATAATGATATGGTAAGAACTTTCTGCATGAATCCATATGGCGAAGTAGTAGCAGAAAACACCAATGGAATAGTTACGGTAAATGGTCACAGTTATGCAGATCCTGCTTTAAGGACGGAGAATACTAATTTTGCACTTTTGGTGTCCAATAAATTTACCGAGCCTTTTAGAGATAGTAATGAATATGGTGAATCAATAGCCAGACTTTCAAATATGCTAGGTGGTGGGGTATTACTTCAAAGATTTGGAGATTTGGTAAAAGGCAGGAGAAGCAGTGACAGGCGTATGGAAAAATGCTTTACGAGACCAACGCTCAAGGCTACACCAGGAGATTTGAGCCTTGTCATACCAAAGAGACAGTTAGACAATATCATTGAAATGATTTATGCTTTAGACAAGATAGCACCCGGAACTGCAAATGAAGACACTTTATTATATGGCGTGGAAGTTAAGTTCTACAACTCAAAGGTTGACGTAGACAGTAATTTAGAGACTAACGTAAAGAATATGTATGCTTTGGGAGATGGTTCAGGAGTCACCCATTCGCTTTCACAAGCATCAGCAAGCGGTGTGTATGTAGGAAGAATACTTGCAAAAAAATATAAATAATTATAAATTTAATATGGTAAAATAAAATATTATGTATTATAATATACCAGTGTGTGTTTTTGGTATATTATAATACAATTTAATATGCGGATATGGCGGAATTGGCAGACGCGTATGGTTCAGGTCCATATGAGGTTAACTTCATGGGGGTTCGAGTCCCTTTATCCGCACCAAATGAAAAAGATGGGTTTTAATGTGACCCCAAAAAGTTAGACTTTATTAGCGAGACAGCTTCGGCTGCCTCGCTAATTTTATGCAGCCAAGAGATTGAGCCTATATTGTACAGGGCTCATCCATCCTAGTTTTTCTTTGATTCTTTGTTCGTTATAATACTTTATGTAACATTCGATTTCATCTTTCAATTCTTCATAACTATAATATACCATACCATAGTATATCTCTTGTTTTAATAAGCCAAAGAAGTTCTCCATGACTGAATTATCATAGCAGTTGCCTTTTCTTGACATACTCTGGAAGATTCGTTCTTCTTTTAGACGATGTGAGTAAGCTTTCATTTGATAAGCCCAACCTTGATCTGAGTGAAAAGTTCTTCGGTAAGGACAATCGGATGTTATTTCAACAGCCTTATCAAGAGCATTCATTACATTAGTTGCTGAGGGATGCTTATCAATGCCATAACTTATGATTTCACCATTGCACATATCCATAAATGGATCCAAGTATAGCTTGTGCATTGTCATATGTCCTTTAGAATCAACCTCATAGTATTTAAACTCTGTAGTATCAGTTGTAATCTTCTGATGTGGGATATGAGTATTGAAACGTCTGCGAATTCTGTTATCCAACTTTCCCCTTATATGAGCTATACTTACGACTTTTCCTGGTAAAAGACTTAACTTGGAGACTAAGCTTTTGCATAATTCGTTGGACTTTCTTCTTGTTTGCTATATATCCCTGATTCCTGAGTTCTCCATACATACGACGATATCCATAATCCTTATTATTCTCATGAATATCCAATATTTTATCCTCCAGCTCTTTATCTGGATTTTCTCTATTCAATCTCTTCTGCCAATACATATATGTTGCTTTTGGAAAACCTACAACTGCGAGAATGTCTTTTAATTTGAACTCTCCTCGGAGGCTGTGGATGATTCTCGCTGTTTTTTCAGAAGAGCTTCCTCCTCTAAACGCAGCCTCCTCAGTTCTTTTAAATAGGCATTCTCTATACGTAGCTTTAAAAGTTCATCTTCAAGATGTTTCACATGTTCAGCACTAGTGTCTATTGGGGTTGCTTTAATAGGCTGAGATTTATGTTTATTGTTTGGCTTATCAAACACGTTCTTCCGACCTCTTTTCCTAGGTCTCAAAGCATCAGGACCAGCAATCTGAAAATCATTCACCCATTTACAAATCTGTGCAGGATCATGAATTCCTTCTTGAATAGCTAATTCTTGATATGAAACCTCACTTGTTAGATATAATTCTACAACACGAAGCTTATATTCAAAAGAGTATTTTTCTTGTTTTCTAGAACGCATCAAACCTTCGTCACCTTGTGATTTGTAATTATCGACCCACTTTTTTACATTGCTCGAGGCGGAAACACCGTATTTCTTTGCTAAATAATCTTTTCCTCCTTCTCCATTTAGATAAGCCATCACAACCTTTTTCTTAAATTCAAAAGTATATTTGGACATAAAAATACTGACCTCCAATCGTTAGATTTTTAGGTCTAACTTTTGGGGGTCAGTACATTTCCCATCTTTTTCATTTGTAACCAAAGGGGCTCGAACCCGGAAGGGCTGAGCCGTAAGCGAAGCAGTCCAGCGGACTGGAGAGCAGGCTCAGACCCAAGCCGACTGAGAAAGGCGGCGTAGGGTGTAGATGCGAAGTATCTACATAAGTCCCTTTATCCGCACCAAATAAAGTCATATATGAGGTAAAACTCGTATATGACTTTATTGTTTGTATATTATAAAATGAAGTAAAGATTATTTATATAATAAGAAATCTAGGTGCACAACAATGATTCCGCCAAAACTTAAGCAGGGTGATACAATTGCTGTATTCTCACCGTCATCACCTGCAACAGCTACTGCCGCAGAAAGATATTTAAGAGGTAAGAAATATATTGAAAGCAAAGGCTTTAATTTTATTGAAGGTAAGTTAACCGGAAAAGTGATTACTACCGTTCAGGTTCTATACTTGAGCGTGCTGATGAATTAAATTTACTGATTCATAATTCTAATGTAAAGTGTATTATATCAGCAATCGGTAGTATGAACTCTAATTCAATATTACCATATATTGATTACGAACATCTAAAAAACAACCCTAAAATAATTGTTGGATATTCAGATGTTTCGGCATTACTTCTTGGAATATTTGCAAAAACAGGTTTAACTACTTATTATGGTCCAGCTGTCGTTGCTTCGTTTGGTGAATTTCCACCGTTTGTTGATGAAACTTATAAATATTTTTCGGATATTCTTTGTAATGAATTAGTTTTACCACAGGTGTTACCAACTCCAAAATATTGGAGCGATGAGTTTGTTGATTGGAAAACACAAAATCGCAGTAAGCACAAGATAAAAAACAAATTAATACCAGTAAATGATGGAGTCACGACAGGTCGATTGATAGGTGGAAATCTTAATACTATGCAAGGAATATGGGGAACTGAATATATGCCACAATTTATTGATGGAGATATATTATTTATTGAAGATTCGCTAAAGGACGCTGCAACCATTGAACGTAGCTTTTCTTTACTAAAATTAAGTGGGGTATTTGACAAAGTATCGGGAATTATTCTTGGCAAGCACGAAAAATTCGATGATCAAAATACAGGCCGAGTACCGTATCAAATTTTGAAAGAAGTAGTCGGTGAAGCAAATATTCCAATTCTTGCTGAATTTGATTGTTGCCATACGCACCCGATGCTTACACTTCCCATTGGCGCAAAGGTTGAACTTAACTCATCTTCAAAAACTGTTACAATATTAAATGAATAGCGTGAAAAATAAAAATTAGCGGGAGTTGGCTGTAGACTGCCAGAATTTATCACAATTTCTTATCTTTCGCATCACCACGTATAAAAAATGCCACTATTTTGAAAGTTTTCACGGTTTTGCTTGGTTTAATTAGTGCTTATAGTGGCATTTATCACAATTTGCCTATTATTTAGCTGCCCACGTATAAATTTAAGGCAGTTTTTATACGTGGGGGCACAAAAACCATAGGGATTGTGATAAATCTCACTTTTATTTAGCTAAAAAAGTGTATAAAATCCCGAGATTTCAGCAATTTTCAAGCAAATTTATACGTGGGCGCACAAAAACCCCATGGATTGTGATAAAACCTGTTAAATAAGGCAGGGGTATTAGCGTTAAAAAATTTACTAAAGAGCTAATATACTGTTTGAGATGAGAAGTAATCTACGACTCACTACGCTGTGTTAAAATGAACAGTTTTCTCCCATTTTCACCTATAAATTTGTCAAAATAGGTACAGCAAACTAATCTTGACCTAAAATCAGACTTCCAAAAGGTGGTGACTTTTGGTTATTTAATACATATATGGTTCATTTATATTATTGAGATTTCTGATTGAAAGTTCAGCAATCTTAGAAACAGCAACATAAACATTAGAAATCCGATACCATGTAGCAAAGTCAACAATACCTGTGACTGGTAAATTAAAAATTTGCTGGAAAGCTTTTACTGATTCGGAAGTATCTGTGCCATATACACCATCCACCCTAAGCTTTGTTATAGCAGGATAATTGTTAGAGATTGTATTGAGCTGCTGCTGTATGACCTTTACATCGGGTCCAACTGCCCCTAACACAAGAGGGCTTCCAGGATAGGAAATTGGAATACCTTGAACCTTTGCTGCCTGTTTCAGGTAAATGTCATATCCGTAATATGTTTTAAGAATGTTTAAATAATCATATCCTTCCTCCCCTAAATCCTTTGATCCCCATTGTTTTAAACCTTTTTCACATTGGTATCTTACGCCATCACAATATTGAGTAAACAATGGTTGTTTAATGTCAGGCCTAGTTATATAAGTTGTAAATATTTCATCAACAACGTTCGAAATTTCCTCAAAAATATTCCTTTCGTTAGCGAAGGCTTGGTCATATGCTGTTGAATTAGTAATAGTAAAATTATAGCCTTTTCCTCTGTACCATTCTGTATAAACACGATTAAGTGCAAATGATAGTATCGCCAAAACATTAGCTCTTATAGTTTCTCCCGGCCATGTGGAATATATTTCCGAGCTTGCTACATTCTTTATGTAATCCTTAAACGGTACCCACACATTTTCTGCAGATGTGTTTGAAGGTATTCCTAGATGCACAATCATATATTCAGGAATAACCGGTTCCGGCAAAACAATAAAGCCTCCTGCGTCAGGTAGAGGTTTCACTTCCGCTTCGGGTATTTTAGGCGGAAAATTTCCCCATAATGTGTGTGGGGGAATAGGGATAGTCTGAGTACCATAATTTATATTTTCTATGGGCTTCAATTGCACTGATTGTAGAGCCTTGCTTTGCGGTAAAATTTGTACACCTTCCATATTCACAGGTTCGAAGCCCTCAGCAAGTATGGACAAGTTATACTCACTATAGGGTTTCCCGCCTTGTGAATCCAAAGAATATTCCAAGGGAGGTGTTCCCAGCTCCACAGTATCAGTCTGACCGGACGAATCGGTAACTAATTCCTCAATTACATTAGAGTCAAAATTTCGTTTGATTTGAATTTTAACATCGCTTATAGGCATAGCTCTATTTTGTTCGGTTATACTAATCTGCAATTTCCCTTTGTCTACTATTTGATTTTTAAAGTAATATAAATCTCTCATACTTTACCCTCCTCTTAAATATAATATATATATGCTTTAGGAAAGAAGGTAATGTATATGATTTCCCCAAGGTTTATTTTGATGGACCAACTTACACGATTTGAAGCAGATGAGTATAGTGAAGAAGACCTTATTGAAGTTATTGTAAAATATAATGGGGATGTACAATCAGTGGCAGCTGAGTTTGATGCATTTGTAGAAATACTAGATGTAAATTATGCAATTTTTACCATAAAATTTTTATATCTACCCCAGCTTTATAGTTTTAATCAAATTGAATACATAGAATTACCTAAAAATATTACTTATCTTATGCGGGAAAGTCTAAATAGCTCATGCATCACAGAGGTGCAGAGGGAGTCTACTTTTGGACTGACCGGTCAGGGTGTTATAATAGGAATAATTGATTCCGGTATCGATTACACTCATCCTGACTTTCGAAATCCAGATGGGACAACACGAATCCTATTTTTATGGGATCAATTTATAGAAGGGGTTCCACCACAGGGATTTAGAAACGGTTCTGAATATACAAAATTTCAAATTGATCAAGCATTAGCAAGTGGCAGTCCATTTTTGTATGTTCCAAGTGATGACAACGTAGGTCATGGTACTGCTGTGGCAGGAATTGCAGCGGGGAATGGAAGGTCTTCTAATGGACTTGAAAAAGGTGTTGCGCCGAATTCTTACTTAATAGTAGTTAAACTGGGACATAAAGAAAATGCTTCTTTTTCAAGAACAACTGAAATTATGCGAGCTGCCAAATACATTTCAGATAAGGCTCAAGAATTAGGGCTTCCCGTTTGCATTAACATAAGCTACGGAACAAATAATGGATCGCACAATGGAAATTCACTATTTGAGACATATTTAAACAATGTATCCCAGTCCGGGAGATGTTCCATCTGTGTAGCTTCTGGCAACGAAGCTTCTTCAAGCCATCATTATAGCAATGTGATAGTGCAAGATGCCATAGATACTATAGAATTTGCTATATCGGATAATATTCCACGTGTTTATATGTCTATGTGGAAAAATTTCATAGATACTATGTCCATTGAAATTATTTCGCCAAGTGGAAAATCTACAGGAGTAATATCTTCGCGACAGAGGATTACCCGAGCAGTTTTAGACAATGTTCTTGTTTCGGTTTTGTACGGTCAGCCTACTCATTATAACTCCATCCAAGAAATATACATTTTATTTAGGGGTATTAATAAACCCATTTCCGGGGGGTTGTGGAGTTTAGTAGTGCGAGGCACAAAAATACACAGCGGATTATTTGATATATGGCTTCCTACTCTGGAGGAGGTAACGCAATATACTTCTTTTTTACGCCCAAGTGTACCAAACACAATAACTTTACCTGCGACTGCACAAAGGGTGATATCTGTGGGGGGATACAATTCGGTTATTAACAGTATTGCTGATTTTTCAGGGCAAGGTACTGTAAGGAATCTAAATTGCATAAAACCTGATTTGACTGCGCCTGCGGTAAATATTCTTACTACTCGTGCCGGTGGAGGCTACGATACATTTACAGGTACTAGTGTAGCAGCACCTTTCGTAACAGGTTCGGCTGCATTAATGATGGAGTGGGGGTTAATTCAGGGTAATGATCCATTTCTGTACGGACAAAGAATAAAGGCTTTTTTATGTCAAGGTGCAGAAAAAATTTCAGGCGTTAGATATCCGAGTCCAATATGGGGGTGTGGTACATTAAATCTATGCAATACTATGGATAGCCTCGTCGAATATAATAATACGGGAGGGGCATTTTTGTGAATAATGATATTTTCTATTCGCCGGAAATTGTAGATTTTACTATAATGAAAGGCGCATATTATGAACGCTTTATATTAGATCATCCGGGGCTTATTGCAGCTAGAACTATAAGAGATACATATACTATATGCTATGCAAAAGTAAGTGATTATAAAGAAATGACTAATTATATGGGGACTGACTATATACATACTGTTTCAAACGTCCTTG
>CAZWCK010000009.1:0-18572 GCA_964632625.1 uncultured Oscillospiraceae bacterium | reverse complement strand
TTATCTTATCTACTGTTTCTTTATCTTGATATTTTGCAACCTTTACCAAGGACTGCTGCTTTGATAACATTTTCTTAATTTGCTCCAAATCCTGACCAAGAATTTCAGAAAGCTGTACCGCAGCATTATTTAAATTTGTTGCTCTTTCTTCCTGTGTTTTCCCTGATTTTACCTGTGATGGTCTTGCCCAAACGGAGTAAGTTACTGCACTTACTGCCAGCTCTTTCCCGTTTCTGTCAAGAATCTGCCCTCGTTTTGCAGGAATAGGCACATCTCTTGTTTGTTGCTCTATAGCCATTTTAGAATATTCTTCTCCTCTTACTATTTGTACCCAACCAACTCGTAAGCAAAGTCCTATGCATGCGCAACTTATTAATAGGAATGCTATTACTATTCTTTTTTTTGATTTATTTGGTGTTATGTTCATTCTCATTGCTCCTAGCAAAAAACCGGATTACTCTATTATCTCATAATTTAGTTATCCGGCTCTGTTTGTATGTAATTATAATGTCATATTTATTATATTATTTAACTTCTATTATATGCTTGCTCTTTTAATAATACGGCAAATTCAGACGATGGGACTTCTTGCTCTGTAAGGAAAATAAATTCTGAAGCTTTTGGCTTAACCATTCCAAGCTCATTTATGGCTTTCTCCTCAATAGCTGCAATGTTAGTTGCTTCCATTACTTTCACACTCATGGTCTGTATTTCGCTGCTCATTATACCATTGTCTTTTATTATCAAATTAATTTCATATTTTAGATTTGCTGCATACGCAGAGCAAATAATAACTGCTACTCCCAAAATTCCTGCTAATATTGCTACTAGCACCAATTTAAATTTATCTTTTGCAGAAAATACATTATTTTTTACGCCGTTTTTTATTTTCCTTTGTGGCATATTTTGCTTAACGGGTTGCATATCAATGCCATATTTTTTGTAGTTTTCCTGATATTCATACCATTGCTCAGCTGCAATCATAGAAATTTACCTCTTTTCACACACTCTAAGTTTAGCACTTCTGGATCTTGGATTACTTTCCAGCTCTTCGCTGGTCGGAATCAACGGCTTACCTGTAATCTTCACTATATCGGCTATTTTACCGCAAACACATATTGGAAATTCTTTCGGACATGTACAAGGATTAGCTCTATCATTAAAAATATCTTTCACAATTCTGTCTTCTAAGGAATGAAATGAAATAATGCAAAGTCTTCCTTGTTTATTAAGCACCTGACAAAATTCTGAAACTGCCCTTTCAAGCTGTCCTAATTCATCATTTACTTCAATCCTTATTGCTTGAAAAGTTCGTTTGGCAGGGTGAGGGCCTTCTCGTCTTGCAGCTGCCGGAATTGCCATTTTTATAATATTTACTAGTTCGCCTGTGCTTTCCAAAGCCTTTTCTTTTCTTGCTTTTACTATAAAATCACTGATCCTAGAAGCCCACCGCTCTTCCCCATATTTTTTTATTATTTCTGTCAACTCTTTTTGACTATATTTATTTATTACATCATATGCAGTAAAAGAATCTTCTGAATTCATCCTCATGTCAAGAGGTGCATCCTGCATGTAAGAAAAGCCTCTTTGAGGATTATCCAATTGAAAAGATGAAACTCCCAAATCTAGTAAAGCCCCATCTATGCCAGGAATTTCAACTTCTTTTAATACGTTTTTTATGTCCGCGTAATTGCTTTTTACAAGAATTTTATGGCAATCATATTTTTTAAGCCTTTGTGAGGCCGCTTCAAGAGCATCATAATCACGATCGATTCCTATTAAAGTACCTTCGCTTGATAATCTTTCACATATTCCAGAGGCATGTCCTCCACCACCTAAAGTCCCATCAACATATATTCCTTCAGGTTTAATATTTAAGTTTTTAATACATTCTTCATAAAGAACTGAGGTATGCTTAAATTCCATAATCAACCATCTTCTTTGTAAAATCATTTGGATCTAACTGTGTTCCATTTTCTGCATTATCCCATTCAGCCTTACCCCAAATTTCAATTTTATTAATTATACCAACAGTAACTAATTCTTTTTCGATATTTGCATACTCCCTTAATTCTTGAGGAATAACAACCCTACCTTGTTTATCTATCTCACATTCTACTGCATTGGCATAAAAGTGCCTTACAAGAGCCCTTGCGTTTGGATCTGTCGAAGGTAACCCCGCTAATTTTTTCATAAATATTTCCCATTCAGAAATAGGATAAATATATAAGCATTTATCTATACTTTTAGTCAAAATACATTTGTACCCAAGTTCATCTCTATACTTAGAAGGCACTATCATTCTGTATTTTGCATCTATTGAGTTTTGATATTTGCCCATTAGCATTAGACTATTCCTCACTATAATATTTACTGTACCTCCACTATAAACCACTTTGCTCCACTTTTCAAGAACATCTCCAAAAAAAAACGAATCTTACCTCCACTTTTTGAGTTTTTTTACCTTCTACTACTCATTTTTTTTATATTTTACTATATCTTGTAGGATTTTTTGATATGAGGGTCCATATATAGTTTTTCTAAAAAAATATGCAATTATTATATTTATATTACAAATATGCTTTTTTTAAGTTATTACTTTGCATTTGTGATAATATCTTATATAGAAAGAACATATATGGAGGATAAATTAAAATGAAAAAGTATAAAATTTATTTAACATTAATAGCTTTAGTATTTTCTGTCTTATTATTCGCTGGTTGTAGCGACAAGAATCAAAGCGGTGGAACATTTTCCGAACCGGATATCACAGTGGATTATTTGCAGGGAGAATATGCCGATCAACTATTGCGAGATGGTGCCGAACACATTTTTGGCAATATTAAAATAGAGACTATGGAAGACGGAACATTTATGATACATATTACCGCAAAGGAATTAGTCAAAGAAGAGTCGCTTCCAGATGGATATTATATTGCAGATAGAAATATAAACTACTCTTATCCACTTGCTCTTGAAGCAAGAACTACTTTTATTAGTGATAGCCTAAACGTTGCAAACGTACTAACGGCAGAAGAATTTGTAGACTCTCATATAGAAGAAATTGAAAAACATATTAATGATGACACAAACTATGAGGAGACTAAATTTTACAACATATATGTAATGAATGGGCAGATTGAATTAATCCTTGCTCAGTACCTTCAATAAATGTTTTTAGTCTAATTTACCATATATTGGTTATCAAAAAACCAGAATACCTTTTTTGAGCAATTTTAAGAAAAGGTACTCTGGTTTTTTAACGTCCATATACTGTTTTATACATTAAATAGGAAATGCATTACATCTCCGTCTTTTACTAAATATTCTTTTCCTTCAGATCGGATCAAGCCCTTCTCTTTAGCTGTTGCAAGGTTACCTCCGCATTCTATCAATTTATCATAAGCAATGGTCTCTGCTCTTATGAATCCTCTTTCAAAATCTGTATGGATTTTGCCTGCTGCTCCGGGAGCTTTAGTTCCTCTTTTGATAGTCCATGCTCTTACTTCAGGTTCCCCTGCCGTCAGAAAGGAGATCAAATCGAGAAGATGATAAGAAGCTTTAATAAGTTTATCTAATCCCGATTCACCGATTCCCATTTCTTCAAGAAATACTATTTTTTCTTCATCGTCAAGCTCGGATATTTCAGCTTCTATTTTAGCACACAACTTGACTACTTCTGAACCCTCAGATTCGGCAAACTTCCTTACAGCCTGCACATATTCATTGTCTTCTACAGTTGCTGCCTCTTCTTCAGATACATTGGCCGCATAAATAATAGGTTTGAAAGAAAGAAGGTCAAGTGACTTTACATATTCGTATTCGCTTTCCTCCAATTCCATAATCCTTGCAGATTTTCCCTCTTCAAGAGTTTTTTGAATTTTCCTCAATATATCTATTTCCACTTGTAACGACTTATCACCTTTCAAATTTTTGACGGATTTTTGCAGTCTCTTTTCAATTACCTCCATATCCGAAAAAATAAGTTCAAGATTAATCGTTTCAATGTCTGACAGTGGATTAATTTTTCCATCTACATGAACAACATTATTGTCATCAAAGCAGCGTACCACATGCACTATTGCTGCTACTTCCCGTATATGACCTAAAAATTTATTTCCAAGGCCTTCGCCTTTCGAAGCCCCTTTTACCAATCCTGCAATATCATAAAACTCTATTGCTGTATACACCGTTTTTTTTGCCTTATACATGTCTGTCAAAACCTTTAACCGCTCATCAGGAACGGTTACTACTCCTACATTTGGCTCAATAGTACAAAACGGATAATTTGCTGCCTCCGCTCCTGCCTTTGTAATAGCATTAAAAAGTGTACTTTTTCCTACATTTGGTAAGCCTACTATACCTAATTTCATTATTTATTAATCTCCTTTATAACAACTTATTTCAAAATAATCTATTAAAATCCTTGTCGCTTTTTATTATTACTTTTCAGAATAAAATAGAAAATCATACATAATACAAAAATAACAAAGCTTATTATCTGCGCCTGCTTTAAAATACCAAACATCAGACTATCAGTTCTCAATGCCTCTACAAAAAATCTTTCAACTGAATATAACATTCCATATAACAATATAATCTGTCCTTCGAATGCTCTTCGATTATCCAAAAAAATCAAAAAAATAAAAAGTAAAAAACACCAAATTGATTCATATAAAAACGTTGGATGTACCGATTGTCCATCTACCATTATTGCCCATGGCAAATCAGTTGGCCCCCCATGGGCTTCTTGATTAAAAAAGTTCCCCCATCTTCCAATGCTTTGAGCTATGGCTATGGCAGGAGCTGCCAAATCCAATATATTTAAAGGCCTTACCTTCCATATTCTACAAAGTATCAATGCTGCTAGAATGCCAAATATTAAACTTCCGTGTATTGCAAGTCCTCCCGATCTTATATTTATTATTTTTAAAAAATCTCCTGCATAATATTTCCAATTGAACAGAACATAGTACAATCTTGCTCCGATTATTCCTGCAGGAACACATATAATGACAAAATCCAACACCTTCTCCGAGTACAAATCATGCTTAGGTGCACGTTTATATATTATTGCTGTTGCAAGAATTATAGCTGATGCCATTAGTATTCCATACCACATTATATCGATACCAAATATTGAAAAAGCCACTCTATTTGGATATTTCATACTACTCCCCCCTTTTATAGATCCTCAATAGGATTTGTCCTTTCTTCCTTTGCTCCCTCTGGCCAAACATAAATATTCATAATACCAGTCTCGTAATAATAAGTACAGTTGGCACTGCGTTTATTTTTATCAAAAGCTTCATATGACATTTGTTTTTCTGACTTTTCCTCTTGAGCATCATATTCAAAACCGTTACTTTTCATCGAAAATATGTATTTCTTTGCATGATCCTTAGTAACATCCTCAACAGTACAAGCAAAAACTCCCGGCAAATCTATTACATCTACGATCGTACCGAATTCAGGCTTAGAAACCAGGGTTGCAAGTTCGCTTTTATCCCATTTCGCTGACTTATCCGAAACTGTCGCAACAATTATTGCTATTACCACAATTGTCAAAACTATGGCTGTAACGATTTTCTCTTTTTTATTCATAAATGATGACATAAATAAGTCCTCCTATTTTGTATTCTGCATTATCTCTACAGATGAACTTGCACCAATTCTGTCTGCTCCTGCATCTATAAGCTTCATTGCAGTATCATAATCTCTGATACCCCCCGCTGCCTTTATTCGCATATTGCTTCCAACTATCTTTCTCATAAGCTTTACATCATGTTCTGTTGCCCCTTCCTTGGAAAACCCTGTTGAAGTTTTCACAAAATCCGCACCCGCCTCCATTGCAATCTCGCAGGCTTTTTCAATTTCCTCATTTGTAAGCAGATAGGTTTCTATAATCACCTTTACAATTGCATCATATTCATTTGCTATCGCAACGCAAGCTGCAATATCATCTCTTACATATTCATATCTTTTGTCTTTCATAGCTCCCACATGAATGACCATATCAATTTCATCCGCACCGGCTTCACACGCATAATCAGTCTCATAGGCCTTTGCTCCCGTACTCATGGCTCCCAAAGGGAATCCCACAACTGCCACAACCTTTACATCACTGTTTTTCAGCTCAGAAGTTGCCAGAGAAACATATGAAGAATTTATGCAGACTGAGAAAAAATCATATTCCCTTGCCTCCTTGCATAGCTTTTTTATGTCAGTCTCTGTAGCCTCCGCCTTTAAAATGGTATGGTCAATATATTTATTTAATCTTTTCATATCCTCATGCCTCATAATATCATTCTTTAATTTTATCCAAACAATATTTACTAATTACAACAATCCTAAATAGTATACCATAAAAGCTGATAATATGCTATAATCAAAATATAAAAATCCCCAGGAGGAAAGAATAAATGGACAACAAACATTTAGAATCAATACTGCAGAAAGTAGCAAAAGGACATATGAATACAGCAGAGGCTATGGAAGCGTTGAAGGATTTACCTTTTTCTGACATGGGCTTTGCAAATATAGATAATCACAGAAATCTTCGCTCCGGTTACCCTGAAACAATTTTCTGTCAGGGAAAAACTTCAATACAAATAGCTGAAATTATGTTCAAGCTGTCACAAGACAATGACAATGTTATGGGCACACGTGCTACTTTGGAAAATTATGAGGCAGTAAAGAAACTTGTACCTGATGCAGTTTATTACGAAAATGCCAAAATGATAGTGCTAAAAAGAAGCCCTGAACTTGTTAATCAGTATCCTATAGCTGTAATAACAGCAGGAACAGCTGATATTCCCGTTGCGGAAGAGGCTGCAATTACTGCCGAAACCCTCGGAAACAGTGTTGATAGAATATATGATGTAGGGGTTGCTGGTATCCATAGATTATTTGCAAAGCTGGATAGAATAAGAGCAGCAAATGTAGTAATCGTTGTTGCCGGAATGGAGGGAGCTCTTGCCAGTGTAGTTGGAGGTCTTGTGGATAAACCTGTCATAGCAGTTCCAACAAGCATCGGATATGGTGCAAATCTTGGCGGTATTTCAGCACTCTTGTCAATGCTTAATAGTTGTGCAAATGGCGTTGGAATCGTAAATATTGATAATGGATTTGGTGCTGGATATATGGCTTCAAGCATTAACAAATTAAGCAACCGATAGATTTTTGAGCACTTATTTCATCAGTTGGATTTCGCCCATGCTGGGCACACCCACATAAAAACGAACCTTTTTCAAGGTTCGTTTTTGCATATGCAGTAGTTTATTTTTATAATAACATTATTCAATATGCTATTTGATTATTTCACATACTGAATCAGGTCCACACCCTGCTGCATTTCCTTCATCCGTATCAAGGTGTACTTCCCTCTCATGACCCTTTCCTGAGCGAACTAAAACATTATCAAAGGTCAATCCTCTTTCTCCTTCAAGTTTAATGCTTACAATATCTTTGTCCTTTACACCAGCTTCTTTTGCTTGTTCAACCGACAAATGAACATGCCTAAGAGCTACTATTACACCATGATCAAGTTCCACTTCGCCGCAAGGTCCTACTAACTTGCAGCCTGGTGTTCCTTCTAGTTTTCCAGATTCTCTTACAGGTGCTTTAATGCCAATTGTTCTGGCATCAGTCATGGCAAGTTCAATCTGTGTTTCAGGTCTGACAGGCCCCAGAATTCTAATTCCCTTCAATGTTGATTTTGGCCCTATGATATCAACCTTTTCTTCACAAGCATATTGGCCTGGTTGTTTCAAATCCTTTGTTGGCGTTAATTCATGATTTTTGCCAAAAAGAGCTTCTACATCCTCCTTTTTTAAGTGTAAATGCTTGTTTGATAATCCTACGTTTACTTTGTAACCCATTTTCTTCCTCCATCTTTGCTATCGGGCCGAATAAATTCACCCGCGCAATTATTTTGTTGTATTATATTATTATACACCCATGTTTTGTGAAATTAAAGCATTCCTATAAAACTTTGTAAAAAAATACATGCATACCTTTGATAACAAAATTACACATGTATTTTATCTAATAACTTATTATGTACGCTTAACAATCTTGGATTAATCTAATCCAAAACTATCCTTGAAGGTAACTTATATATGGCAGATTCCTATACTTTTGGTCATAATCAAGCCCGTATCCAATTATGAATTTATCTTCAACGGTAAAACCTATATAATCTGCCTCAAGTTGTATTCTTCTGCCTTCCGGTTTGTCTAGTAACGTACATATTTTTACAATCTTAGGACCTCTTGCCTCTAAATACCCTTTTAAGTAATTCAAGGTTATTCCGGAGTCAACAATATCTTCCACAATTATTACATTTTTGCCTTCAATGCTTACATCCAAATCTTTGTTGATTTTTACAACGCCTGAAGATTTTGTTGCTGCCCCATAACTACTACATGCTATAAAATCAATTCTAGCATCCAACTTAATATTCTTTACTACATCCGCAAGCCATAACACAGCGCCCTTCAATATTCCTATTACCACGACTTCCTCACCTTGGAAATCCCGTGAAATCTGCTCTCCTATTTCCTTAGCCCTTTGTAATATTTGTGCCTGGGTTATCATTATTTCGCCTTTGTCGTAACTAATGCTATTCATTTGCTGTCTCCTTTACTTATCACTCTTTACTTCATAGTTTACATCATCTATAACATCTTTACCTCGATATTTTTTTGAAAGGTCAACCTCTTTTTCACCCAACCAGTATTTATCAAGTTCTGACCTAAGATACCACAATATAACCAACCACAAAATTAAGTCATCTATCCATGCAATAGGAAATAGTATCGGCGGAATAAGATCGATTGGAAGGAAAAGATAAATAATTCCCACAATAACCAATGCCTTTTTCCTCTTTGGAACAGACTTATCCTTCATCATGAATTTGATGGCCTTTATTCTGTTAAAGATTACTCGAAAACTAATAAAATGCATCTTCTCCTACCTGCTACCCCTGATTTAGCAATTCCTCAATTACTTTCATTAATTCCTCATTACCTGTTCGTTTCAATACAGATATGGGAATAACTAAATCTTGTTTTGAAAGTTCCAATGTTTTTCTTATTGTTCCCACACATTTTTGCAGTTCATTTCTTGATACCTTGTCTGCCTTTGTGGCAACCACAACACCATCCAAGCCAAAATGCTTCAAATAATTGTACATTTGGATGTCCTGGGTCGATGGTGCATGACGTACATCCACAAGTTGTATTACCTTAAGAAGATTATTTCTGTTTTCCAAATACTCTTCTATCATTTCGCCCCAATTTTCAGAAACTGTCTTTGAAACCTTTGCATAACCATAACCCGGTAAATCCACAATTCTAAATTCATCATTTATCTGATAAAAATTGATGGTTCTTGTCTTTCCCGGATTTCCGCTAACTCTTGCCAAACTTTTTCTGTTGGTAATCAAGTTCAAAAGTGAAGATTTTCCCACATTTGACCTGCCTGCAAAAGCAATCTCCTTCATACTTTCATCAGGATACTGATTTTTTTTCACTGCAACTGCAATTATATCTGCTTTTTTTATAATCATAAATTCTCTCTCTTTATCTTATTCCACAATAACATGCTTAAGAGCATCCTGAACTGTATCAATTAATACAAAATCCACTACCTTTCTAACATTTTGTGGAATGTCATCAATATCCCTTTCATTGTCAATTGGAAGTAAGACTTTTCTTATACCTGCTCTGTGGGCGGCAAGTACTTTTTCTCTGATACCCCCCACCGGTAATACTTTTCCTCTTAGGGTTATCTCACCTGTCATTGCTATATCTTTTCTTACCGGTTTGCCCGTCAAAGAAGAAATAATTGCTACGCACATAGTAACGCCTGCAGATGGTCCGTCTTTTGGTGTTGCTCCCTCAGGAATATGAATGTGAAGATCTTTTTCCTTATAGAAGTCCTTCTGTATTTCCAAAGTATCTGCAATTGATCTGATATAACTAATCCCCGCCTTGGCAGATTCCTGCATTACATCTCCTAGTTGTCCTGTCAAAACTAATTTACCTGAACCTGGTACTACTGTAGTTTCAATAAAAAGAGTATCTCCTCCTACAATAGTCCACGCAAGACCTGTAGTCACGCCAACTTCACTCTTATTTTCTATAATATCATATCTGAATTTCTTTTTGCCCAAAAAATTCTGCAGATTTCTGGATGTTATTTTGTAGTTACTTTTACTTCCCGCAACTATCTTTCTTGCAACCTTTCTACAAATATTTGCAATTTCTCGTTCCAGATTTCTAACGCCTGATTCTCTGGTGTAATAATTTATAATATCCCTTACACCATTGTCCATGAACTTAAGATTTTCCTGTACCAAACCATGTTCTTTTATCTTCTTTGGAATCAAATATTTTTTTGCAATTTTTACTTTTTCATCCTCTGTATAGCCCTGTACATTAATAACTTCCATTCTATCTAGCAAAGGTCTTGGAATAGTATCAGTACTGTTTGCTGTTGTAATGAACATTACCTTTGAAAGGTCAAACGGGGCTTCTAAATAATGATCAGTAAATTCTTTGTTCTGCTCAGGATCAAGAACTTCAAGAAGTGCAGATGCCGGATCTCCTTTGAAATCAGCGCCTATTTTGTCTACTTCATCAAACAAGAATACTGGATTATTGGTACCTGCTTCCTTTAATCCTGCAATAATTCTTCCAGGAATAGCTCCAATATAAGTCCTTCTGTGCCCCCTTATTTCAGCCTCGTCTCTCACACCGCCCAAAGACATTCTCACAAATTCCCTGTTCGTTGCCCTTGCAATTGATTTTGCAACAGAAGTTTTTCCAACTCCCGGAGGTCCTACAAGACAAAGAATTGGTCCTTTCAGGCTTTTTGATAAATGCACTACTGCCAAGTATTCAAGCACCCTGTCTTTTACCTTTTTCAAGCCATAGTGATCCTCATTTAATATTTTCTCAGCCTTGTTAATATCAAGTTCACCCTTTGATGCCTTATTCCATGGAAGATCAAGAAAAGTTTCAATATATGTTCTTATTACTGATGCTTCTGCTGAAGACGGCTGCATTCTTGATAACCTTTTAATTTCTTTTTCTAGCTTAACACAAATTGCCTTTGGCAATTTCAGCTTCTTCATCTCTGCAGACCATTTTTCTATCTCATCTTCAATATCTTCCGTATTTCCCAATTCCTCCTGAATTGCCCTCATCTGTTCTTTAAGATAATATTCTTTTTGATTTTTGTTTATCTGTGTCTTTACCCGAACATTGATATCAGCCTCAATACTGAGTATTTCTATTTCGTTTATCAACATTTGATTTAAAATTCCTAATCTTTCTTCAACATCAATTGTTGACAAGATCCTTTGTTTTTCTGATGTTTTAACATCCAGATGTCCTGCTATCGCATCTGCCAATCTGCCCGGTTCATCTATTGATGCAATTGTTGGAAATAAATCTCTTTCTACTCTCTTGGAAAGAGATAGATATTTGTCAAAGCTTGACAGAGTTGCTCTCATCAATGCTTGAAGTTCAACGGTTAATTCAATTGAACCTTCCTCTATTTTTCGTACCGTACTTCTGAAATAAGGTACTTCGAAAAGCATTTTTTCAATCTCTCCTCTTGATACTCCTTCCACAAGCACACGAATAACATCATTGGGAAGTTTAAGCATTTGCTTAATTTTGGCTATCGTTCCTATTGTATAAAAATCCGTTGGCGTAGGTAAATCTAGGCTTTCATCTTTTTGAGTTACCAAAAATACATGTTGATCAAGAATCATAGCTTTTTCTAATGCATTTATTGATTTTTCCCTACCTATATCGAAATGAAGTACCATATTGGGAAAAACCGTCAAGCCCCTGAGTGGAATCACAGGAATTGACAAGTCAATACTTTTTTCCATTTCTGCAATTTCTTCTTCTGAATTAGCTTCAACATGTTCCTTATCTTCTGCATTATCAAGTCCATGTTCATTCATTATTTTTTTATCTTTCTCATTAGTCATTCTTTTCACCCCTTATATAATATGGAGACCATTTGTTCTTTTACAAAACTAATTTTTAGAACCTCCGAATATCTGATAAAAAAAGCGACTATTAGCCGCCTTTCTTTATGATGCAGTTTCCTGATTTATTATATCTGCTTTATTCTCAGAAAGCACCAATGTCGGTCTAACATTGTTATCAATTGTACCTTTTGTGATTATACATTTTACAACATCGTCTCTTGAAGGTATCTCATACATAATATCTGTCATAACCTTTTCAAATATACTTCTCAATCCTCGGGCACCAGTTTTTCTTTCTATAGCCTTCTCTGCCACACTGTTAATAGCATCTTCATCAATTTCAAGTTCAACACCATCTAGCATAAACAACTTTTTATATTGCTTTAACAACGAATTCTTTGGTTCTGAAATTATACGTACCAAAGCATCTTTTGACAACTCCTCCAATGTAACCATCACAGGTAATCTCCCTATGAATTCTGGAATCAACCCATATTTTAGAAGGTCTTCCGGTTGAAGCTTCTTCAAAATTTCAGATGTCTCTATCTTGCTCGCCTTCATATCAGAATTAAACCCTATGGTTTTTTCCCCTATTCTTCTTTGAATAACTTTATCTAATCCGTCAAATGCTCCTCCGCAAATAAACAGAATGTTAGTAGTGTCAAATTGAATAAAGTCCTGATGTGGGTGTTTTCTTCCACCCTGAGGTGGAACATTTGCCACAGTACCCTCGAGGATTTTCAAAAGGGCCTGCTGAACGCCTTCACCGCTTACATCTCTTGTAATCGACGGATTTTCAGATTTCTTTGCAATTTTATCAATTTCATCAATATAAATTATGCCCTTCTGTGCACTTTCTATATCATAATCTGCCGCCTGAATCAGCTTAAGCAGTATGTTTTCCACGTCTTCGCCTACATACCCGGCCTCTGTCAAGGTTGTGGCATCTGCAATTGCGAAAGGTACCTTCAAAATTCTTGCCAAGGTTTGCGCAAGTAAGGTCTTTCCTGAACCTGTGGGACCTACCATTACAATATTGCTCTTTTGAAGTTCTACATCAGATTCTAGTGCAATGCCCTTAACATTGTTTATTCTCTTGTAATGGTTATAAACAGCCACGGCAAGAGATTTCTTTGCATCATTTTGATCTATTACATATTCAGATAGAGCTCTTGTGATTTCTTTCGGTTTTGGTAGTTCATATTTCTTTGTATCTGTATATTTTTCATTTACAATATCTTTGAATTCATCATTTATAATATCCTGACACAACTCAATACACTCGTCACAAATATATACGCCTGGTCCAGCAACCAATCTTCTTACTTGATCCTGTGGCTTTCCGCAAAAGGAACAAGTTAATTGTTTTGTTTCATCATATTTTGCCATAATTGCCCCCCTTTTATCTGGACTGGATTACTTTGTCGATTAATCCATACTCTTCAGCTGCTTCTGCACTCATAAAGTTATCTCTGTCCGTATCTTTTTCAATTACAGACAAATCACGACCTGTATTGTCACTTAAGATTTTGTTTAATTTCTCTCTTGTTTTCAAAATCCATTCGGCATGTATCTTTATGTCCTCTGCCTGACCATTCACTCCACCTAAAGGTTGATGAATCATTATCTCTGCGTTGGGAAGAGCAAATCTCTTTCCCTTGGTTCCGGACGATAACAAAAACGCTCCCATACTTGCTGCCATACCGACACAGATAGTCGAAACATCTGGTTTAATATACTTCATAGTATCATAAATTGCCATTCCCGCAGTAACTGAACCACCTGGGCTGTTTACATAGATACAAATATCCTTTTCTGCATCTTCAGCTTCCAGAAACAACAATTGCGCAACTACAAGGCTAGCAACATTTTCGTCTATAGCCTCCCCAATAAATATTATTCTATCCTTAAGTAAACGTGAATAAATATCATAAGATCTTTCTCCACGACTTGTTTGTTCTATTACATAAGGTATTAACGCCATTCCCATTACCCCCTATACTTTTTTAGTAATACTATTTGATTACTGCATTATCATACATAAAGTCAACAGCCTTTTTCATCTTGATATCCTTCTCAAGCATTGTGCTGTCTCCTCCCAAAAGCTCCTTGATTTTTTCAACTTCCATCTTATACTGTTCTGCCATTTTAGTAAATTCGGCATTAATATCAGCCTCTGAAGCCTCTAATTTTTCTGCATTTGCAACAGCAACAATGACAATTCTTGTTTTGACATTCTTTTCAGCTTCTGCTTTTAATTCACTTCTGAATTCCATTGGATCCTTCTGCAAATATGCAAAGTACTTTTCAATATCTAAGCCTTGGTATCTTAACTGTTGATCAAATTGTCTCATCATATTGTCAACTTCTTCTTCGACCATTGCGTTTGGAACATCAACATCATTTGCTTCGGAAACCTTTTCAACAATAAGGTTTTTCATTTCATTTAATGCTCTTGATTCCGCAGCTTTTTGCATGCTTTCCCTTTTGTCGCTTTTTAGTTCATCTAAAGTGTCAAATTCACTTACGTCCTTTGCAAAGTCATCATTTAATTCAGGTAATTCCTCTTCCTTTATTTCGTGAACCTTGCATTTGAACACAGCTTCTTTTCCTGCTAGTTCTTCTGAATGATATTCAGTAGGGAAAGTAACTATTACTTCTTTATCTTCGCCTGCAGTAGCACCTATCAATTGTTCTTCAAATCCAGGGATAAAGGCGTTTGAACCCAATACTAACGGATACCTCTCAGCTGTACCACCCTCAAATTGTTTTTCACCAACAAATCCAGAATAGTCTATTAGTACTGTATCGCCTTCCTTTGCAGGTCTTTCTACCAAAATCATTCTTGAATTTCTCTTTTGTAATGTTTCTATTTCTTTATTAATATCTTCTTCAGAAACCTCTGCGGAAACCTTTTCGATTTCTACTCCCTTGTAATCTTTCACTTCAATTTCAGGAAAAATATCAACTGTAATAGTTGCAGAAAAACCTTTTCCCTTTTCAATCTGGTCAAATTCAACATTTGGTCTATCTACTGCCTCAATCTTCAACTCGGTCAACGCTGCAGGATAATTCCTTGAAAACAAATCATTAATTGCATCCTCAAAGAAAACATCCTCACCATAATGAGTTTCAATAAGCTTTCTTGGAGCTTTTCCTTTTCTGAAACCGTCAATTGGGAATTTCCCTTTATTTTCCTGATATGCAGTAATAATCGCACCTTCAAACTCTTCTGCAGTAAATTCAAGTGAGAACTTCACTGTACTTTTTTCTTTTGATAAAAATGTTGATTTCATTTATATATATCCTCCCTATTGTTTATATATGCCTTACGCATATATTAATTGTTTTCTACACATAATGCACATTATTATACACTTTTCAATAAGAAAAGTAAACATTTTTATTAAAAATAGCACGATTTTTATTTTAAATGCATTGTTTTTTTATATAAGTCCTATTTTATGAATAATATGTTTATTTTTCATCTTAAATATTTGAATGTTCAAAAAAACAGACCAAAACCATACCTTAGCTTCAGTCTGCAATATTACAATAAGAAATATCTTACCTCACCGGCAATTTTATCTTGATATATCAGTGTGTAAATCCATTTTGTTGGCAAGATTAAGACCTCTTGCGTACTTGCTTCTTTTTTCTGATGCTAAACCATATTTCTCGGCCAGCTTATTCCCCAATTCCAATAGTACTTCCTGGTCTCCCGTAAACAATTCCAATTCAACTTCACATATCGGTAATGAACCATTATCAGTAATAATATCACCATTGTCTATAGAAATTTCAATAATACTATTGTTGTAATCAACTCTAAATCTTCTTCTAAGAAATCCAACCTCCATCAAACTAGCAAGCTGTTTCCCATCAACAAGCTCTATTAATTCTTTTCCAATTGAACTTTCCTTGAAAATTGTCTGATCAGGCAAAATGAAGCAATCATCACCATCAACTGGAACATTTATTTCTTCTCTGGTATGCAACGCTCCCTCGCTCTTTCCATTCCACTTCAATGATGCTATCTTTCTTTCGCCTTCCATTCTAACACGATAAGCAATATCATTCTGAGCAAGAATAAAATCTTCCGTGTCAAAATAAGCAGCCTTCATATAGAGTGTTTCCCTTGAATCCATTTCTTCAATTACTTTCAGTTCCGCATCCTCCCAAATTTCTTCAGAAACGGCCTTGTCTTTAATTGCATATTTTAACTCAATTTCCATAATAATATCTTCCTTACATGATACGTAAAATTCTTTGTTTGAATTTTTTTCTTAATTAGCGTATCTGATAATTATAACACATTTTATTCAAAACAACAAGTATTTTTTTGCTTTTCGATTGTGTCTTCAAGGTTGCAATATTAAATCTCTGCTTATAATATTTTATAGTTCTAATTTGTAATCCCCATCTTTTATTTTACCGCTCTTTCTTAATACTCTATCAAATATTATTGACAACACTGCAGGTAAAAATACATGCAATAGCAAAACCATCATCAAAACATTTAATGAGAATCCCATGGAGGTAAAGGTTCCTATCTGTCCAACAAGTCCGGAAGTCCCCATACCCGCTCCTGCAGGAATATTTGTCATCTTAAATACACAGGTAGCTACAGGTCCTATCACTGCTCCTGCTAACGTAGGAGGAAGCAATATCCACGGATTTTTTATAATATTTGATATTTGCAACATAGAGGTTCCTATTCCCTGTGCCAGCAGCCCACCTACTCCATTTTCCCTATAACTGATCACGGCAAATCCAACCATTTGTGCGCAACAGCCCACAGTAGCAGCACCTGCTGCAAGTCCACTAAGATCTAGCATGATGCAAAGTGCAGCACTGGATATTGGTGCTGTAAGCACAAGTCCTACAATTACAGATACCACTATTCCAAAAACAAAAGGCTGCATTTCCGTTACAGTCATTATTATTTTCCCAAGTCCAGTCATAAGTGCAGCAACTGCAGGTCCAAACAACTTTGCAGATAACATACCCATTATCAAGGTAACAGCCGGTGTTACTATAATGTCAACTTTTGTTTCCTTGGATATAGCTTTTCCAAATTCTGCGCCTACTGCAGCAGCAAGGAAAGCCCCTGCAGGTCCGCCTAATGTAGCACCCATAGTTCCAGTTATGGCACCTGCAAACAATACAAGCGGTGGTGATTTGAGACCCCAAGAAACAGCAACTCCTACAGCCGCTCCCATCAGTCCCATGGCAATGCCTCCTGTTTCAATAAAAAATGCGGATACACTGTTTGCTCCAACAAGATTAATTGTCTGTTCACCTATGGTCTTAATTATCAGGCCAATTAGCAGTGATGCAAACAATCCTAACGCCATTGCAGAAAGTGCATCCTGTAAATATCTTTTGGGTGAAAACACAATATCTTTTCTAGTTAAAAAATCTTTTACTTTACTCATTGTCTTCTGTACAATCCAATCATTTAGACTTTTCTAAGATTGAATTCCTTTCTACTTCTATTTTCATACTTGACAATTATAGCACATTTTTTTCATATGTCAAGACACATGTCTTTTTATTTGTCTTAACGTGTATATATTGACCTTTCTATATTTTTGTGTTATCATAATTTTGTATTATATTTTCAGGAGGTTTAGATTTGAACACACTAAAAAGAAGAAAATCCATCATTACATTTCTAAAGGAGGCACAAATGCCTCTTAGCGCTTCCCATCTAGCAAAAGAATTGAATGTTAGCAGACAAATTATAGTAGGTGACGTAGCCTTGCTTCGTGCTTCGGGAGAAAATATTTTTGCTACTCCAAGGGGATACATCCTTGAAAGCAATTCCGAATCTTTACTTAGCGTTGGCTATACTGGTACTATTGCCTGTAAACACTCCATTGATAATTTGTTGGACGAATTATATACAATAGTGGATTTTGGAGGAACCATAATTGACGTAACAATTGATCACCCCGTTTATGGTCAGTTATCGGGTTCCTTGGATATATCATCAAGATATGATGCCGATTTGTTCTTTGAAAAACTACAGGCAAATAAAGGACTTCCTCTTTGTGAACTGACTGGTGGAATTCATCTTCACCAAATTGGTTGCAAGGATGAAGCGTCCTACCAAAAAATAAAGGACACTTTAATAGCGAAAAAAATTGCATTGAAATAATTAAAAAATGTTGAGGTTCAAATCAGTACTGGTTTTAACTCAACATTTTTATTATGTCTATTATAATTTTTCTTATTCATTATTCATAATAGTAGACCCCTGCTATTATATGTTATTATTATTTTGTTGTGTAATTGTTGAACCTAAATTCAAGCATTCCTTCTCTAGTGCTACAACAATATTATTAATCTGTGCCACCCTCTCAAAAGAAGCCTCTTCATCAACCGCTAAATGCGTATTGTATAGGATTTTTTCAAGTTCATCATGGACATCTGCAATTCTCTTTTTGATATCAGTCAATCTTTCACTGTCGAATTCAGCTTTGATAGCTTCCTCCTTGTTAATAATTACATCATTTTCCAATATAAATTCAGAATTTCCCATAACTGGTATAAC
>CAZWCK010000008.1:0-18765 GCA_964632625.1 uncultured Oscillospiraceae bacterium | reverse complement strand
AATAGATTTTGTGTCACAACATCTGAAAGATAATCAGAAGTATCCGGAATCAATATATATTGGAGGCGGTACACCTACTACATTGACAGCAGATCAAATTGACCGGCTATTATCTCATCTGGAGAGTGTGTTTGATCTTTCACACATCAGAGAATTTACAGTTGAAGCAGGCAGACCTGATACCATTACAATTGATAAGCTAAAAGTGATAAAGTCTCATAGTGTTAATCGCATAAGCATTAACCCACAATCCATGAAGGAAAAAACTCTAAGGTTGATAGGAAGGAATCACGATTCTGATGATATAAGGAGAGCGTTTTATCAAGCCAAAGAAATTGGAATTCCAATAATTAATGCGGATGTAATAACGGGTCTTCCCGAAGAAAACATATGTGATTTTGAAAATACCCTAAGGGAGATTATATCTCTTGGAGCCGACAATATTACAGTACATACACTTGCTGTAAAAAGAGCTTCCAGATTAATTGACATTGATAAGGATTATCATTACAAACAGGGCGAAATAGTCAGAGAAATGCTTTCTCTTTCCAGAAACATGTTGAAAGAATGTAAATTTTTGCCATATTATCTTTATAGGCAGAAGCACATGGCAGGAGCCTTTGAAAACACAGGATATTGCACAAATGATACGGCAAGCATTTATAATATAAGGATTATGGAGGAAAGGCAGACTATCGTTGCGCTTGGAGCAGGAGGCATCAGCAAAATGTATTATCCAGAGGAAAATAGACTTGAACGAGTACCTAATGTTTCAAATTACGAAATATATATTGAAAGATTAAATGATATGATAGAGAGAAAAAAAGAGAATATATTTGTTGGAGGTAGAAAATGTTAACTAATGCACCAAAAGGTACCAAGGATTTGTTACCAAAAGATGCGTATAAATGGCACTATATCGAAAAGGTATTCAGGCATACTTGTGAAAAATATGGTTTCTTGGAGATAAGAACACCAAGTTTTGAACATACTGAATTGTTTTCAAGGGGTGTTGGTAATACTACTGATATAGTTGAAAAACAAATGTATACGTTTGAAGATTATGCTAAAAGGAGCATAACTCTGAAGCCCGAAGGAACTTCTCCTGCTGTAAGAGCATTTGTTGAACATAAACAATATGCAGAAGTTCAGCCTACAAAGTATTACTATGATATACCCTGTTTTCGGTATGAGAAACCCCAGTCAGGGAGGCTAAGGGAATTCCATCAGTTTGGAATTGAAGTTTTTGGTATATATAACATGCTTGCAGATGCGGAGGTTATCGCGTTCGGACATGACTTCCTTATGGATTTGGGCATAAAGGATGTGGAACTGCGGATTAACAGTGTGGGATGCCCCAAATGTAGGGCAAAACATAGAGAGGCCTTACGGGAATTTTTAAAACCGAAATATGAACAGCTTTGTGACACCTGCAAAGGAAGATTCGAAAGAAATCCTCTTAGAGTGATTGACTGCAAGTCGGAAATCTGTCATGAGTTGGTCAAAGGCGCTCCTCACATGATTGATTATCTATGTAAGGAATGCAACGAGGACTTTGAAAATTTGCAGAAGAACTTAGATGCTATGGGAATTCCATTTATCATTGACCCAGGAATAGTAAGGGGTTTGGACTACTATACAAAAACCGCTTTTGAATTTGTTACCAACAGCATTGGAGCTCAAGGGACAGTTTGTGGCGGTGGCAGATACAATCATTTAATTGAGCAGTTGGGAGGGCCTCCAATACCAGGAGTTGGATTTGGATTGGGAAAGGAAAGACTTCTGTTGGTTATGGAAGCAAATGAGATAGAAATACCTAAACAGCAAAGTGCTGACATATTTGTGGCAGTAATGGGAGAGAGTGCTACGCGTTTTGGATTAAAATTATTGAGGGAATTAAGGCAATTGGGTCTGAAAGCTGAGCTTGACCTGATGGCAAGAAACCTTAAAAGTCAGTTTAAATATGCTGACAGGTTGAATGTAAAATATGTGGCAATTATTGGAGAAAATGAATTGACGGAAGGAAAAATTTCATTAAAAAATATGAAAACCTCCGAACAATTTTTACTTCCCGTAGTTAATGTAGCTGAAGAATTAGAAGCGATTATAAATAATTTTTAATAGATTAGGAGACAGTATAATGAATAAAATTTTTAAGAGAACTCATATGTGTGGCTTATTAAATGCAAATGAAGTAGGAAACCAGATTGTTATAAATGGTTGGATTCAGAAGAGAAGAAATTTAGGGGGACTAATATTCTGTGATGTTCGTGACAAATCTGGTCTTGTTCAGGTAGTATTTGATGACAAAATTCCTGCAGAGTTATTTGAAAAAGCTGATACACTTCGTTCGGAATATGTTGTTGGAATTAAAGGGGTTGTAGCAGAAAGACAATCAAAAAACCCGGATTTAGCAACAGGAGACATTGAAATTTTTGCAAATGACCTTATTATATATTCTCAGGCAGAAACACCTCCTATTTATATTAAAGATGATGATAATGTGGATGATAATCTAAGACTTAAATACAGATATTTGGATTTGCGAAAAGTAAAAATGCAGAAGAATCTTACTTTCAGACATAAAATTGCTAAGATAGCCAGAGATTATTTTGACGAACAGGGATTTACCGAAGTAGAAACACCAATGCTTATAAAACCTACACCTGAAGGTGCCAGAGATTATCTAGTACCAAGCAGAGTAAATCCAGGGCAGTTTTATGCACTTCCACAATCACCGCAAATGTTTAAACAGCTTTTGATGGTGGGTGGGACAGATAGATATATGCAGATTGTAAAATGCTTTAGAGATGAAGATTTAAGAGCAGACAGACAACCTGAATTTACACAAATAGATTTGGAAATGTCTTTTGTTGATGTTGATGATGTAATAGAAATTCAAGAAGGTTTCTTGAAAAGAGTATTTAAAGAGACACTGGATGTTGATGTTGTAATACCGTTCCCAAGAATGACTTATGATGAGGCAATGCTAAGATATGGAAGTGATAAACCTGATACAAGATTTGGATTTGAACTAAAAAAATTGAATCAGGTAGTTGGAAATTGTGATTTTCAGGTGTTTACAAATGCTTTGAACAGCGGTGGAGATGTAAGAGGAATTAACATTGAGGGTGCAGCAGAAAAATTCAGTAGAAAAGACTTGGATAAAATGCAAGAAGCAGTTAAACATTATGGAGCAAAAGGTTTAGCATGGATCAAAATTGGGAAAGATGAAATAAATTCTTCAGTAAATAAGTTCTTTAATCAGGACCAATTGAAGGAAATTGTAGATGTATTTTCCGGAGAAGAAGGCGACTTGATTTTGATAGTTGCAGACAGAGCAAAGGTAGTGTTTGATAGTCTTGGCTTTTTGAGAAGAGATATTGCAGGGAAATTAGGACTTTTGGATGATAAACAGTATAAATTTTTATGGGTTGTAGATTTTCCACTATATGAGCATGATGAGGAGTCAAATACCTTCAAAGCAATGCATCATCCGTTTACTTCACCAAAAGAGGAGGATATTCCATTACTTGATACTGACCCAATTAAGGTAAAGGCTAATGCCTATGATATAGTATTAAACGGCGTAGAGCTCGGTGGAGGAAGCATCAGAATCCACGACAGTCAGTTGCAAAAGAAGATGTTTCAGGTACTTGGCATGTCTGATGAAGAAGCAAACAGCAAATTTGGGTTCCTGCTTGAAGCTTTTAAATATGGTACACCGCCTCACGGTGGTTTGGCATATGGACTAGATAGGTTGGTAATGCTAATGGCAGGAGAACATAGCATAAGAGAAATCATAGCATTTCCCAAAAATCAGGCAGCTCAATGCATGGTAAGTGAAGCACCTGCTGCGGCATCGGAGGAACAACTGACTGAACTAGCCATAAAATTAAGATAATGTAAATTGAGGTAATCATGAAAAAAATTGGTATTATGGGAGGCTCTTTTGATCCGGTACATTATGGGCACATTTACCTAGCCAGACAGGCGAAGGAAGAAGTCGGTCTTGATAAGGTGCTTTTCATGCCAGTCAAGCTTCAACCTTTTAAAATGAATAAAAAATTAACGGATAGTTATTTTCGTGTCAAGATGTTGGAATTAGCAATAGAAGGAATGGAGGGGTTTGAGATATCAAAGGCTGAAATAGAAAGAGATGAAATTTCATATACTATTGATACTTTAAATGAAATGAAAGAGTATTATGGAGATGAGTCAAAAATTTATTTTATTTTAGGTACCGATTCATTCATTATGGCAAATAAGTGGAAAAACTCTGAAAAATTACTTAGTGAATATTCATTTATTCTAGGCACAAGACCGGGATATAAAGAATCAGAGCTGCAAGGTTGTATTGAATATAACCAAAAGAAGTATAATACGGATATTAGAAGAATTAGTAATCCACAATTGCTGTTATCTTCAACAGAAATAAGAAAGAAAATAAAAAATGGAGAGAAATTAGACAATTTGCTGCCAAAAGCAGTTGAAAGGTATATAAAGGATAATGGATTGTATAAGGGCACACATTGAAAAATATTATTCTGAGAAAAGACGAATTCATACGTATGGTGTATGTGAAACTTCAAAAAAACTGGCATTAATATATAAAGTTGATGAAAAAAAGGCAGAAATAGCCGCACTTTTTCATGATTATTTCAGAGGTGTAAAGGAATCAGTTTTAAATAATTATGTAAGAGAGCTTGGACTTAGCGAGAAATATTTAAACAATTGCAATCTAGCACATGGAAAGATTGCAGCCATAATAATGAAAAGAGATTACAATATTAAAGACGAGGATATATTAAATGCTGTCAGCTATCATACAACAGGAAGACCGAATATGTCAAAATTGGAAAAGGTTATCTATTTGGCAGATGCTATTGAGCCTAACAGAGCGTATCCAGGTGTTGAAGAAATAAGGAAATTGGCGTTTGAAGATTTGGACAGGGCTTGCTTTGAGTCAATGTGTAAATCAATAGAATTCATTAAATCTCAGGGCGTGTTTTTGGATGAAGACACCATAGCTGCAAGAGATTATCTAAGTAAAGAATTGGAAAAGGAGACAAAGAATGAACAGTAAAGATATGGCTTTATTAGCCGCAAAGGTGCTTGACAGTAAAAAAGCTCAAAATGTAGTTATTATTGATATTGCTGAAAAATCATCCTTTGCAGATTATTTTGTTCTTGCATCAGGAACTTCTGAAAGACAGATTGGGACTTTGGCAGATGAAGTTGATGATGAATACGCAAAGGAATCAATATTACCTAAAAATATTGAAGGGCAAAAATCATCTGGATGGATACTCATGGATTATGGGGATGTGATAGTAAATTTATTAACGATAGAAATGAGAGAAAAATACAATATTGAAAAAGTTTGGGGCGATTGTGAGTTCCTAGATTGGGAGGAAAATAATTAATGCAAGATAAATATAATTTTGGTGAAATAGAAAAGAAATGGCAAAAACGCTGGGAGGAGACAAAAGCTTTTCAGACAGTGGAGGATCAAACAAAAGAAAAATACTATGTACTTGAAATGTTCCCATATCCATCAGGGAAATTACATATGGGACATGTAAGAAACTATTCCATAGGTGATGTTATAGCAAGATATAAGACGATGGCAGGTTACAATGTGCTTCACCCAATGGGCTATGATTCCTTTGGGTTACCTGCAGAAAATGCTGCAATTAAACATGGGGTAGAGCCCGATAAATGGACAACAGAAAATATGGCAGAGATGACAGAACAGCTTAAAGAACTGGGATATTCTTATGATTGGGACAGGCAGGTAGCTACTTGTATGCCGGATTATTATAAATGGATGCAATGGATTTTTATTCAGTTTTATAACAAGGGATTGGCATATAAAAAAGAAAATCCAGTTAACTGGTGTCCAAGCTGTCAAACAGTACTTGCAAATGAACAGGTAGTTGACGGTTGTTGTGAACGCTGCAAGTCACTTGTAGGAAAGAAAAATCTTTCCCAGTGGTATTTCAGAATTACTGATTATGCTGAGAGGCTTCTTGATAATTTAGACAAATTGGAAGGGTGGCCCAACAAAGTTAAAATCATGCAGAAAAATTGGATAGGTAAAAGTATAGGTGCTGAAGTTGACTTCGAAATTGATGGAGTTCCTGAAAAGTTAACAGTATTTACTACAAGACCTGATACGCTATATGGGGTAACTTATATGGTACTTGCACCTGAGCATCAATTTGTTTCTATGTTAACAGAGGGAACAGAATATGAAGCTCCCGTAAAAGCATATATTAATAAAGTACAACATATGAGTGACATTGAAAGAACAGATGCAAACAATGAAAAAACAGGAGAGTTTATTGGAAAATATTGTATAAATCCTTTGAATGGAAAGAAGATTCCTATCTACATTTCTGATTATGTTCTCATGGATTATGGTACAGGCGCTATTATGGCCGTACCGGCACATGACGAAAGAGACTTTGCGTTTGCAAAGAAATTTAATTTAGAGATAATTCCTGTAGTTGACACAGAAGATCCGGAAGTAGATGTAAACAATCTAAAAGCGGCTTTTGTTGCTGAAGGCACAATGATTAATTCTGAAATGTTTACAGGGATGAACAATAAAGAAGCTATTATAAAGATAATTGACTATCTTGAAGAAAAGAAAATAGGCAAAAAGTCAATTAATTACAGACTTCGCGACTGGTTGATTTCAAGACAGAGATACTGGGGAACTCCAATACCAATGATATATTGTGAAACCTGCGGTTGGGTTCCTGAAAAAGAAGAAAACCTACCTGTATTACTTCCAAAAGACGTAGAATTTACAGGAAAAGGTGAATCACCACTTACAACAAGCAAGACTTTTGCTGAGGTTACCTGTCCTAAATGTGGAAAAAAAGCAAAGAGGGAAATGGATACTATGGATACCTTCCTTGATTCATCATGGTATTTCTTGAGATACACAGATCCAAATAACAATGAAAAGATTTGGAAATTTGAAAATCAAAAATACTGGATGGATGTTGACCAGTATATTGGTGGTGTTGAGCATGCAATCTTGCACTTAATGTATGCAAGGTTTTTCCAAATGGCTTTATATGATTTGGGACTTACCAGTCATGATGAACCATTTAAAAATCTTCTTACACAGGGAATGGTAATAAAAGACGGTAAAAAAATGTCAAAATCTATTGGAAATGTAGTAACACCAGTAGAAATAATTGATAAATATGGTGCAGATACTGCAAGATTATTTATACTGTTTGCAGCTCCTCCGGAAAGAGAGCTTGATTGGTCTGATGCAGGAGTAGAAGGGAGTTATAGATTCTTAAACAGAGTATATAGATTGGTAAATGAAATGTCTACTTTGTTAAAGGATGCGCCTCTCAATTATTCTATTGCCAGTCAGAAGGACAAGGAACTTGCATATGTTTTGAATTATACAGTGAAGAAGGTTACAGAGGATATTGGAGAAAGGTTTAACTTCAACACTGCAATAAGCTCTATTATGGAGCTTGTAAATGAAATGTATAAATATAAGGAATTGGAAAATATTAATACTGGACTTGTAAATGAAGCAATTACAAAATTGTTATTAATGCTTACACCTTTCACCCCTCATATTTGCGAAGAATTGTGGGAGGGACTTGGGAACCGTGAGTCTATATACAAATCAAGTTGGCCAAAGTACGATAAGTCGAAACTTGTAAAAGACACTATTGAGGTTGTAATTCAACTTAACGGCAAGGTAAAGGAAAAGCTTAATATAGCCAACGGATTAGATAAGGCATCTTTTGAGAAGATTGCCATGGAAAGCGAGCAGGTTAAGAAACTAATAGAAGGACAGGAAATTGTAAAAATAATTGCTGTTCCTGATAAACTTCTTAACATTGTTGTAAAAAAATAAGAACGGAGAAAGTATGAAAAGTAAAAAAAATAATAAAGAAAAGGAAATTGACGGACTGAAAGTTATTCCTTTAGGTGGTTTAAATGAGATCGGAAAAAACATTACCATCTTAGAATATAAAGATGACATTATGCTCATCGATTGCGGGATGTCCTTTCCTGATGATGAAATGTACGGAATTGATATTGTAATTCCTGATTTTAGGTATTTAATTAAAAATAGCCACAAAATCAAGGGTATGATATTGACACATGGACATGAGGATCATATCGGAGCTATTCCATATTTACTAAAGGTATTAAATTTGCCGATATATGGAACTCGATTGACATTGGGTTTGGTTGGCAACAAACTAAAGGAGCATAATATAAATGCCAAATTGACTGTAATTAATGCAGGAGATATTGTAAAGATGGGAGTTTTTACAATAGAGACTATCAGAACAACACACTCCATAGCAGATGCAATTTGTTTGTCTATTGAAACACCAGCAGGCATAGTATTTCACACAGGAGACTTCAAAATAGACTATAATCCAGTTGATGGAGAGCCTATTGATTTCAGAAAGCTTGCGGAAATAGGCTCAAAAGGTGTTATGTTAATGCTTGCAGACAGCACAAATGCTATAAGACAAGGATATACTGCATCTGAACAGAAAGTAGGTACAGCTCTTGAAAACATTTTCAGGAGTTCAGAGACAAGAATTATTGTTGCAACATTCTCATCAAATGTTCACAGAGTACAGAGAATTATTGACAATGCTGTATTGTTTAACAGAAAAGTGGCAATTTCAGGTAGGAGTATGGTAAATGTTGTAAATCTTGCCATAGAACTCGGATATCTGAACATACCGGCAAACGTGCTTGTGGATATTAATAAGATTAAAAACATACCTGACAAAGAACTTGTGATAATTACAACAGGAAGTCAGGGAGAACCAATGTCTGCATTATCGAGAATGGCATCTTCAGAGCACAAGGCAGTTCAAATCAAAAAAGGAGATATGGTAATTCTGTCTTCTTCTCCAGTACCGGGAAATGAGAAAACTGTTTCCAATGTTGTGAACAAGCTATTTGAGAAGGGTGCAGAAGTAATTTATTCTGATATTTCGGATATACATGTTTCGGGACATGCATGTCAAGAGGAGTTAAAGTTAATTCACTCATTAATCAAGCCAACGTATTTCATGCCTGTGCATGGAGAATACAGACATTTGATACAGCATTCAAATATAGCTCAAAGCCTTGGAATGGATAAAGATAATATTTTTATTTTGAAGAATGGAGACGTTTTGACTGTTAACAGACAAAATGCCGTACAAACAATAAATGTTGTTCCTGCTGACGCTGTTCTTGTAGATGGACTTGGAGTAGGAGATGTAGGTAACATTGTTCTTAGAGACAGAAAATTACTTTCAGAATCAGGTCTGATAATTGTAGTCAGTGCCTTTGAACAGGAATCAAGAAGATTGGTTTCGGGGCCTGATATTATATCCAGAGGGTTTGTATATGTGAGGGAAAATGAAGATTTGATTGGTGAGGCAAGAAAGATTGCAGAAAACGTATTAATTGCTTGCAGTGATGAAAATATTTCTGATTGGAGTATATTAAAATCCAGAGTAAGAGATGAAATGAGAAACTTTATTTATGAGAAAACTAAAAGAAATCCAGTAATATTACCAATATTTATGGAAGTATAGCATAGAATAGATGTGAATTATGTTTACTGAGGTGAATTTCATTCACCTCAGTGCAAATGTAAAGATGGAGGTAGATATGAACGTGTATGATCAGGCACATAAATTGGCCCAAGCAATAAAAGAATCAGAAGAATATAAACAATACGCACTAAACAAAGAGAACATGGAAAAAAATCCTGAAGTATTAGCAATGATAAATGATTTTCAAAAAAAACAGTTTGAGTTGCAGGCTAAAAAGATGATGGGTGAAGAGATGAGTGAAGATTTCATGTATCAGGTTCAGGAACTTTATGGAATAATGATGAAGGATCCAATGGCTGCTCAGTATCTACAAAATGAAATGCGTTTTTCACTTATGATCAATGATGTTTATAAAATTTTAGGAGAAGCCATGGGATTGTCACAGATGCCAGGCATGCAAGGCTAGTAAATATTATTTGCATTTTTATGATTATTTGTTATAATAAAAAGAGATTTGATGTATAGAATGGAGAAAAATATATGATTTATGCAAGTGACTTTAGAAAAGGTATTACTTTTGAAATTAATGGAGAACCACATGTTGTATTGGATTTTCAGCATGTAAAGCCTGGTAAAGGTGCAGCATTTGTTAGAACCAAGTATAGAAATATTTTGTCAGGAGCAACAAGAGAAGAAGCTTTTAACCCAAATGATAAATTTCCAAAAGCCCATATTGAAACTAAAGCAATGCAGTATTTGTATAATGATGGTGAATTGTATTACTTTATGGACGAAGAAACTTATGAGCAGGTTCCTTTGATGCAGGAGCAAGTTGAAGATGCTATGAAATTTTTAAGAGAAAATGATTTAGCAACAATTAAATTCTATAAGGGAGCAGCCTTCCTTGTTGAAGCACCAAACTTTGTTGAGTTGTTGGTAACAGAAACTGAACCGGGAGTTAAAGGCGACACAGCTACTAACGTAACTAAAGCTGCTATTGTAGAGACTGGTGCTACTATTCAGGTTCCTATTTTCATTGTGGAAGGTGAAAAAATCCAGATTGATACAAGAACGGGAGAATATTTAGGAAGAGCTAAATAGTGATTGGATTGAATCAGTAAACTTTAAGGGGCGTATATTGCGTCCCTTATATAGTTTTAATATTTGGAGAATCTATATGAGAAACGGACGAAAAAAAAGTGGAAAATTGATAGCAATACTGATTATGCTCATAGTAATTGTTTTGGCAATAGGGATAGGTGTTAATTTATATATAAATAGTGCCAAAAAGCCTTTAGATCCTCAAGCCACAGAGACGGTAGCTATAATAATTGAACCGGGACTTGGAACAAATGCTATAGGTAGTATTTTGTATGAAAATGGAATAATCAAATCTGCAGATGGTTTTAAGCTGATAGCAAAATTATCCGGTAATGATGGAAAATTTAAGGCAGGTGACTATGTTCTGAGTGCTAGTATGAGTGTTGATGAAATTATGGGCAAATTGATTGTAGGAAATACTTCTAGTATCAGATTTACTATTCCAGAAGGCCTAACTATTCGAGAAACCACCAAACTACTTGCAGACAAAGGAATGATTAATGAAGAAACTTTTTTGCAAGAAATTGAAAACGGTAGTTTTGATTATAAGTTTGTGGAATATTTGCCGGCGGGTGCAAACAGATTAGAAGGATTTTTATTTCCAGAAACCTATGATGTTTTTGCAACTTCAATGGAACACGATATCCTAAATAGACTTTTAGGACAATTTGATGCTGTATATAAGGACGAATATTATAGCAGAGCTACAGAGCTTGGTTATGACCTTAATCAAATTATTACTATAGCTTCATTAATCGAAAGAGAAACCAGGGTGGATTCTGAAAGAGCAATAGTAGCCAGTGTGATATATAACAGATTGAACATGGGAATGGCGCTTCAAATTGACGCTACTGTTCAGTATGCACTAGGAGAACAAAAGGACAGACTTTCTTATAAGGATACTGAGATTGATTCTCCTTACAATACTTACAAAGTACCGGGCTTGCCGCCAGGACCGATTTGTTCGCCAGGAGAAGCTTCGATTAAGGCAGCATTGTATCCCGAGAGCACACAATATGTATATTACGTGCTTGATGCTAAAATGGATGGAAGCCATAGGTTCTCAAAGTCTTATGATGAATTTTTGAAAAATAAAAATGCCTATATAAATGCGTTATAGGTGTTTGAAAGTGTGAAGCATGAATATAACAAATGAAAAAGTAACAGAATATATAAACAGTCTCTACAAACCCATAAATGATAAGTTGGGGGAGCTACGAATAAAAGCGGAGACAGATAGGGTACCTATTATTTTAAGAGATACAGAAACCCTTTTACTTAACATACTTAGAATGACAAGACCTAAAAAAATGCTGGAAATTGGTGCGGCTGTAGGTTATTCTTCTGCATGCTTTGCCACTTGCAGCCAGAATTTGAAGGTTGATACAATTGAAAGAGATGAGCAATTGTATGAGATTGCAATTAAGAATTTACAAGAGCTTAAATTATCGGATAGAGTGAATGTGATTAACGGGGATGCCTGTCAGGTGATGGAAGGATTGCAGGAAAAAATAGCTGCAAAACAAACTACAGCATATGATATGGTGTTTATTGATGCCTCAAAAAGTCATTATAGAGAATTTTGGGATTGTGCAATAAAATTATGTCACAAGGATTCAATAATAATTTGTGATAATGTTCTTCTAAAGGCTTCCACTGCCAGTGATGAGTTTGATCCAAAGGGAAGACACAAGACCAATATAAAGAAAATGCGGGTATTTCTGGAATATATTACGTCTTTGGAGGAAGTAAGTACCTCAGTTATTCCTGTGGGAGACGGATTATCAATAAGTGTTGCATACAGATAATTAATTTAGGCATATTAAAATACATAAATAATAAAGACGGAAATAGTATTTGGAGAGAAAAATGAAAAAAATGGAATTGTTAGCTCCTGCAGGAGATTTGGAAAAACTAAAAATTGCAATTGATTATGGCGCAGATGCTGTTTATTTTGGCGGAGAAATGTTTAGTTTGCGTGCCGGAGCAGGAAATTTAACCAAAGAAGATATGATTGAAGCATTAAATTATGTTCATGAAAGAGGAAAAAAAGCCTATCTGACAGTGAATATATTTGCACATAATGATGATATAGAGCCATTGCAAAAGTATTTCAATGACATAAAGAATCTAGGAATTGATGCCTATATAGTTTCTGACCCCGGCATTATAATGTTGTTGAAGGAAATTATTCCTCAAGCAGAAATACATCTTAGCACACAGGCAAACATGACTAATTACAAAACTGCTGAATTTTGGTATAAGTTAGGTGTTCAAAGAATTGTTCTTGCAAGAGAGCTTACTTTTACTGAAATAAAGGAGCTTAGAAAGCATATGCCAGACAGCATGGAAATTGAAGCCTTTGTACAAGGGGCAATGTGTATTTCTTATTCCGGAAGATGCCTGTTGAGTAATTTTATGATTGAAAGGGATGCAAATAGAGGAATGTGTGCGCATCCTTGCAGGTGGAAGTATAGTTTGATGGAGGAACAAAGACCGGGAGAATATTTTCCAATAGAGGAGGATGAAAGAGGTACTTATATATTAAATTCCAGAGATTTGTGTATGATAGAGCATATACCTGAATTGGCAGGTGCAGGCATAGAATCAGCTAAAATTGAAGGAAGGATGAAAAGCATTTTTTATGTAGCTACAATAGTAAGTGCTTATAGAAAAGCAATAGATGCTTATTATGAAGATCCCAAAAACTATGAATTTAATCCTGAATGGCTAAAAGAACTGAAAAAAGTCAGCCATAGGGAATTTACCACTGGGTTTTATTTTGACAAGCCTACAAACAAAGATCAGAATTACCAGACAAGTGCTTATACCAGAGATTATACTTTTGTTGGTATAGTAAAAGAATATAATCCTGAAACTCAGATGGCTATTGTGGAACAAAGAAACAAAATGTCCATAGGAGAGGAAATCGAAATTTTTGGACCAGATAAGGATTTCTTTGTTCAAAAACTTGAAGTAATGCTAAATGAAGAAGGAGATCCAGTAGAATCAGCACCTCATCCACAACAAATTCTACATATAAAAATGAACCAACCTGTGAAGGAAAATTTTATGTTGAGAAAAAAGAAGTGAGATGATAGGTAATTTTATAAGAAATTCTTTATTATTTATAAAAAATAATTGATATACTGATAATTCATATGTTATAATCGTATCAATTTCAATTTTGATTGTTATAATTTAACAGCATATGGCTACATATGTTTATATATAATTTTATTTATTTGCACCATTGTTTGAATGATTATTTCAGAACAATTATGGTATTTTGAAAGGAGAAAATTAAAATGGCTTCTAGCCCCGACCCCAGTATGCCTTTAGCGGCACAATTGTTATTTCTATTTTGTTTAATTCTAATTGATGCTTTCTTTGCAGCGGCAGAAATGTCGATGGTTTCCGTGAACAAAAATAAGATTAAAATTCTTGCACAGGAAAATAACCCAAAAGCAATTTTACTCTTGGATTTGCTTGATGAACCAAACAAATTCATGTCAACCATTCAAGTTGTAGTTACATTTTTGGGATTCTTGTCCAGTGCAACAGCTGCAGTTGGAATGTCAGATGATCTAGGTTCGTTTCTTTCAAAGTTGGAAATTCCATATGGTAATTATATTGCTGTAGTTCTTATTACAGTAATATTGACATATGCCACTTTGGTATTAGGTCAATTATATCCCAAAAGAATGGCTTTACAGCATTCAAAAGAAATTGCATTATTTGTTGTAAAACCTGTGTTTATTGTTTCAAAAATAATGACCCCTTTTGTTTGGATACTAACAAAATCTGTAAACATGGTTTTGAGATTAACCAGACAAAATGTAGATTTGGAAGATGAAGAATTTTCTGAAGATGAAGTTATGTCAATGCTTGAGGTTGGGCAAGAAACCGGCGTTCTCAAAGAAGAAGGAAAGAAAATGATAAACAGCATCTTTGCCTTTGATGACAAATTAGCATATGAAATTATGACACCAAGAACAGACGTGTTTTTTATAGATGTAAATGATCTGCCAGAAGAATATATGGATGAGTTAATGGAACTCAGATATTCAAGAATTCCAGTTTGTGAGGAGGATAGTGACAATATAATAGGCATATTGCATATTAAGGACTATTTAATTAAAGCTCGTGAAACAGGATTTGATAATGTGGATATTCGTTCAATATTAAGGAAACCTTATTTTGTTCCTGAAACAAAGAATATCGACTCTTTGTTCTTTGAATTGCAAAGTTCTAAACAGCATATAGCTGTATTGATAGATGAATATGGTGGGTTCTCAGGCATAGTTACAATTGAAGATATAATAGAACAGATAATGGGTGATATAGATGACGAATATGATGAAGTAGAAGAAGAAATTGAAAAAATTGATGAAAGCACTTATCGTATTTCAGGATTTATTGACTTGGATGATTTAGAGGAAAATACAGGGATTAAGCTGGAATCAGAAAACAGTGAAACCTTAGGGGGATTCCTAATGGAAATATTAGGAGAAATCCCGGATGAGGATGAACATGAAGAAAAAATCATTGAATTTGAAAACTATACATTTAAAATTGAATCTGTAAAAGATAGAAGAATAGAATTAGTTAAGGTTCATGTTGCCCCAGAGCCTACGTTTGAAAGTAAATTTACAGAAGAGGAAGCTAAATAAATATAAATATTTGATTAATAACTATACAAAAAACAAGATGAATATGAAGTTCTTTATGTTTTTGTGCCGCAGGTTCAATTATTTAATGCTGACGGAGAATATCTTTTCATAAACCAAAAAAGTTGATTGATTACTTATTTAGGTAACAGGAATTGAAAGGAGGCATTGTTATGAGTGAAAGAAAAGTATTCTGCGAAGAATGTAGAAATGATGTTACTTTTACTATTAATGAAAAGAAAATGGAAGGCACTATTAAAGGTGAAAAATATTCTTATATTGGAAAAGAAGCGCATTGTGTAGACTGTGGCTCTGAAATTTACGTTGCAGAATTGAATGACTTTAATTTGAAAGCACTGTATGATGCATATCGAGAAAAGAATAATATAGTATCGCTTGAGATAATTTTAGCAATACCAGAAAAATATACAATTGGGAAACGACCACTTTCCCTTTTGCTTGGCTGGGGAGAGCAGACATTTTCTCGCTATTGCGATGGAGATATGCCAACAAAGCAGTATTCTGAAATTTTGCAAAAGCTTTATGATAATCCAGCCTATTATGCAGAAATATTGGAAAACAATAAAGGAAATCTGAAAACTGCTGCATCTTATGAGAAGAGCAAAAGAACAGTAAATGAACTTCTCGGAAGAACTCAAAACACAAAGGCAAAGATAGATTGGGCTATTGAATATTTGCTGAGTCAATGTGAAGATATTACTCCATTGGCATTACAGAAAGCATTGTATTATAGCCAGGGATTTTATTATGCTTTCTACAAAACATTTCTCTTTTCTGAAGAGTGTGAAGCCTGGGTGCATGGTCCTGTCTATCGAGATATATACTTTAGATATCGTGATTATCGATTTGATCCAATTGAAGGAAATGATGAATTTGATGATTCGGTATTCTCTTCGTCCGAGAAAGCAATTTTGGATAGCGTGATAAAGAATATTTGTTGCTATAGCGGAAAAGTTCTTGAAGGATTCACGCATTCAGAAACTCCGTGGCTGTCAACCAGAAGAGAACTTTCGCCAACTATAGCATCAGACCGAATTATCGAGAAAGAACTGATTGGAACTTACTTTAGTGCTGTTAAAGAAAAGTACAATATGATTAATACAAATGATATTAAAGGTTATACGCAAACTATGTTTGAACAGATGTGATATGTATTGATAGCCCTTGTCTATCAATAGATAAATACGTTAATTGGATTTATTGGCTTAGATGATTTGGAAGAAAAAACAGGGATTAAATTTGAATCAGAAAACAGTGAAACCTTAGGGGCATTCCTAATGGAAATGTTAGGAGAAATTCCGGATGAGGATGAACATAAAGAAAGAATTATCGAATTTGAAAACTATACATTTAAGATTCATGTTGCACCAGAACCTACTTTTGAAAGCAAATTTAATAACATAGTGAAGGCTGTAAAACAAGACTAGCGCTGATGAAATTTTATCAGGCTAGTCTTTTTTCATATTTTAAAGAGCTTGGTTTATCTAAACTGCAAAGATGGCGGAGCTGACAACAGAATATGCCACTCTCCTTACAGATAAGAAAAGAGCATACTCCGAGTACAATAGCTTAAGAAAAGAAATGCAAGAAATTTTGAATGCAAAAGACAATGTGGAGCAGCTTCTTGAGATTGATTTAAAAGAGGAGCAACAGCAAAAGGAAAAGGACGATAAATCCTTGTAAACTGAAGCAAAGCGAGGTACTGCCACTGTCAGAATGACAGTATTAAAAACACATCGAAAGAGGTCTGTTTTAGTGGGAATTGGGGATATTGCTTTAACAAGAAGTCTTTTCGATTTTATTAATACTTAGTACGAAAATCCTAAATAAGTTACGATGTTTATTTTATTAGTTAATGTAAAATCTTGTAAAATTAAAATAAATAGTTTATAATATATCTTGACGGCTGTAAAGGATTGTGATTAATGAGGGAAAAAAATGAACATTAGTTATAAGAAATTATGGATTGAACTAATTGAACAAGATATTAGAAAAAGCAATCTAAGGAAGCTTACATGACTATCAACTTGAACAGTTACAAGACTGAATAAGAATGACCTCGTTTCTATTGCTGTTTTACTTACATTATGTGAACTACTTATTTGCGATATTGGGATATTTGCTCAGCGATTGCTAGCGATGAAACAACTGAAGGAGACTCAAACATTTAATAGAATGGAGCTAGAATATGGATAATGTAATAGGTTCAACTGAACAAATCATTGAGAAAATAAATGAAGTTCTTAAGAAAAAGAAAAATGCAGTAGTAAACATAGTTAATGATAAGCTGACGCTATCTGTTTTTGCGCTACTAGAGCAAAATTTAAGGAATGTAAAAGAAATTAATTTTGTAATTAGAGATACCAAATATGTGCCTGAAAGATCAGAAATATCACATGAGTTTGAAATGACTCCAAAAGATGTTTTATATAACTCTTATGACATTGTTGAAAAAAACAAACTAAAACATTTTTATTTCTTGTTATTCATAAAGATTAAAGCTATTAAAAAAGTTTTACAGATTAAATAAGTGAGGAAATTCAATAATTCATCACTTATTTTAATCTTGCTATTATTTTAGAGTATTATTTACATTTAAAGCTTCAACTAATTCAATATCCTTATAACGTTCAACAAAGTAGTTTAAAGTAAATTGATTTGCAAAAAGTATAAGTGGACGTTCAAAGTGGTCATATACAAGCATACATCTGGAATCCAAGCATTTTTTTACTGCGTTAATATCTGTAGTATTTAACCAACGTACAACAGTGAAATCTAAATGCTCCATCATAATATCCGAGTTATATTCATTTTTTAGACGATATTCAAAAACTTCAAACTGCAAGGCACCTACTGCACCTATGATTACTTTGTTATATTGGTTATGGTAAATTTGAATAGCACCTTCTTGGGCTAATTGCTCTACACCTTTTTGGAAATGCTTAGCCTTTAGTGAATTCTTTGGTGAAACTCTAGCAAATAATTCCGGTGGGAAGGTTGGTAATGGTTCAAAGAACAAAGGCTGTTTTTTTGTTGTTAAAGTGTCACCTATTTGGTAAGTACCTGTATCATATATACCAATAACATCACCGGCATAAGCTATATCAACAGTTTCTCGTTCATTAGCCATAAGCTGTGTTGACTGGCTAAGCTTAATTGGTTTTCCGGTTCTAGTAAGATTAACTGTCATACCACGCTCAAATGTACCGGAACAGATACGAAGAAATGCGATACGGTCACGGTGAGCAGGATTCATATTCGCTTGAATTTTGAATATAAAACCACTAAAATCCTCTTCAGCTGGATCAACTTCTCCTTCTGTGGTTTTTCTTCTTCCAGGAGGAGGTGACATTACTAAGAAATGCTTTAAAAATGGTGAATTTCCGCCGAGTTTTAAAGATAATTTTTCTTTA